>JACPTH010000334.1 GCA_016192885.1 bacterium
GGAAGGGCTCCGTTGATGCTTATTTCGCTGACGCTTTTTGCCCCGTAGGGGCCCGTAGGTTCATATGTAGGAACCAGAAATGTTTTGATTTCCGGAAGATCGGTTGTTCCAAAAATTTTATAATGTTTAAAGGAAGGATTAAGCATGTGTCCAAGTTTATCAAACATGTACTCTTCAGTTAAGGCGAAACTGATCCCATTTACAACCGCTCCTTGGGTCTGCCCGTCAGCCAATTGCGGATTGATGGGGGTTCCACAATCCACGGCCGCGACATACTTCAGGAGTTTAACCATGCCGGTTTCCGTATCGACCTCTACTTCAGCGAAATGGGCGGCGAACGGAGGAGGGGAAGCATGAGTAATATGGCTTCCGATGGCGGCGATTTGAAATTGATCGCGCTCATAGAGCGCCCTATTGCAGATATCGGAAAAAGAAACCTGTCGCTTTCGATCTTTTCCGAAAATTATTTTGTTTACAATTGAAAGGTTTTCTTTTTTCTCGCGAAGGATTTCGGCTGCGACGGATAAAATTTGATCACGTACCTTGGTAGCGGCGTTAATAACCGCTCCGCCGGAAAGATAAGTCGTAGAACTTGCGTATGCGCCCACATCAAAGGGAGTCATATCGGTGTCAGAGCTGTAAACTATTATATCATCGTGCTCGCACCCTAAAGTTTCCGCGGCGATTTGGGCGAGTATGGTATCAGAGCCTGTTCCAAGGTCGGTTGCTCCAAGCAACATATTGAATGAGCCGTCTTCATTCATTTTGATGAATACGGAACCCATATCAATTTCGGGGATTGAGCTTCCCTGCATAAGGCAACACATTCCGACTCCGCGTTTCTTAACGCCGTTCCCTGGCTTTCCGTGTTTTTGCTTCCAGCCGATTTCCTTCATGCCTATCTCGATGCATTTTGGAAGACCGCACGACTTAATATCCATTGATACGCCGGCCTTCCCTTCACCTAAGGCTTCAAAGATAGGCGAGGTTTCTCCGATTCGGATGTGGTTCATTTGCCTAAATTCAACCGGATCGATACCGATCGCATCCGCCATTTCATCCATTTGGCACTCAACCGCGAATGCCGCTTGGGTCGCCCCATACCCGCGATAAGCCCCTCCGACCGGGAGATTCGTATAAACCGTGTCTCCAATGAATTCGACATTTTGGGCTCGGTATAGAGGAAGAACTTTCGAACCGCAATTGCACATTACGGTAAGCGCGTGACTTCCATAGGCGCCAGTATTACTTAACACTTTCATCGACAGCGCGGTAATGGTTCCGTTGTGCTTCACTCCGCTTTTAATAGTGATAACCATTGGATGGCGGGTTCTTGAGGAAGTAAATTCTTCTTCGCGAGTAAGCTCTAATAGAGCAGGGCGGCGTGTTTTTAGGGTAACGAGAGCGCAAACATCTTCGATAAGCACTTCTTGTTTCGTCCCAAAACCGCCTCCAATGCGCGGTTTAATCACACGAATACGCTTTAATGGAATACCAAGCGCCTGAGCGGTTATCCGCCTTGCGTGAAATGGAACCTGAGTGGAGGATCGCAAAACAAGCCGATCGTTTTCGTCAAGGTAGCTCATGCAAACATGAGGCTCTATGGGGCAATGCTGGGCATAATGGGGATAATACTTTCTCTCAAAAACAAAATCAGCGTCTTTATAGCCTTTTTCGACGTCTCCAACGCGCGTATCCACGTGAGCGCAATGGTTATGTTTTGGATCGTAAAAAACGGGGATAGGCATTATGCAGTCGGGCTCGTCATGAATAACGGGGGCGCCTGGGTTCATTGCTTCTTCAGGGTCAAATAAAGGAGTTAACGCCTCATAATGTACAACTATTTTTCGGCACGCTTCCGATGCAGCATTCGCGGTTTCGGCGGCAACTATCGCAACCCTGTCGCCGACAAAACGTACTTTCGAATCTAAAATATGAGTGTCATAGGGTGATGGTTCAGGAAACCCTTGCCCGGCCGTGGTATGAATGTTGCGCGGAACATCCTTCCAGGTGAAGATCGCAACAACACCCGGGGTTTTTTGCGCTTCGGAAACATCTATCTTTCTGATTCTAGCGTGGGCATGCGGGCTTTTTAGTATTTTAATATGGAGCATTCCTTGGATTTCATGATCCGCAACATACTTCTGAATTCCGCAAACCAAAGCCAGCCCATCCAATTTGGACTTATCTTTATTCACCACCGAAAAATTTTGGGGCCTCGGAAATGCATAAGATTCCTTTGGAAAACAATCTAGCTTGGATGGTCCGGATTTTAGCTTAAGTTTTTTTGAATCAGCATTGGCAGGAGAAATTCGCTTCGCCATAATTTATTTGCTTCCTCCCGTGTTTGCGAGGTGTTTTTTCATCTTTGGGGCGGCGGCCAAAACCGCTTCAATGCGCTTCACATAACCTGTACAGCGGCAAAGGTTCCCGTCGAGAGCAAGTTTCACCTCATCCGTTGTGGGGTGGGAGTTGCGATCTAACAACGCTTTCGCCGCAATCAATGACCCGGGATTACAATATCCGCATTGGGTCGCTCCATGATCTACGAATGCCTGCTGTAGCGGATGAGGGTGATCCGGAGTTCCCATTCCTTCGACGGTAATAATTTCCGAAGATTCGCAATGAGCCGCCATGACTATACACGAATTCCTTGGCTTTCCATCGATGAGGACCGCGCACGCACCGCAAAATCCTTCGTTGCAACCGCGCTTCACGCTTTTCATTCCCGCTTTTCTAAGCACATCCAGAAGGATATCGGATGGGGCGATTTCGAGAGTTATCGGTTTTCCGTTAAGGGAGAAATTAAGTTCCATTTTATGCTCCACGAGAATGAATCTTTTCAACGCACTCTTCAAGACATCTTCGAACAAGAACGGGAAGAATCTGCGCGCGATATTCTTTTGAAACTCTAAAATCGCCGGAAAAATCTACGCAATCAATTGCCTAGCGCGCATCGGCAATTTGGAAATGGCGCTTAAGGCAATCGCAGCCTCGAAAACTTTTTTATTTTTCAAACAAATTCGGACCGCCACATCCACAATTGCGTAGTCGTTTTTCGTTTTGGAAAATTTCGTGAACGCCGTCGCGGAATTTGGGGAGGCTTTTGGGATTTTAATTTCGGTAACAATTTCGCCATGCTTTAAAATATTCCTTGGATGCGTGGAATAAAGCTTCATTAGGGGAATGGTGCGATTTCGCTTTTCATGGCGAGAAACTACCGCTGCATCAAGCGCTAAGAAAGCGGGCGGGAGGTCCGACCAGGGAAATACGGAAACCAGATTCCCCCCGACGGTAACGGAATTTCGAATCAATGTGGAACCTATATTTCCGGCGGCTTTCCGAATCAAATCGCCGACCGGGCCTGACAGCGCCGACGATTGAAAAACTTCTTGGGCCGTGGTCATAGCTCCGATGGAATAACCGGCGACTGTTTCTTTTATGAAAACTAACGGCAAATATTTTAAGTCTACCAACCCATCGATTGTTTGATCTCTTAGAAGGGAGACCGCGGTTCCTCCAGCAATAATTACGTTTTTTGTCTGTTTTTCTGAAAGGATGGAACCCGCGTCATCAAGGCTTCGAGGAAAGTAATAGTTCGCTAGGTTTTTTAGCATGCGTTCTCCTTTTGAAGGGTTCTTGCTAAAACATTTCTATATTGCTGATTAGTTCAAGCTACCTATTAATTCAGGTTTTCATGGATCGCTTAATAGCATCAAGGATTTCGGAATCCTCGGGAAATCGCCCTTGGGAATACTTACTAAACACAATTTCCCCGTCTATTGCAACGTCAAAAATTCCTTGGCTTCCTTGAATCAATTTTGGTTCTAAATTTAACATGGTCTTTATTACGGCGGCCAAACTGGTCGCCTTGGGAAGATAATTTCACATCCCGCAATAGGTAATGGTGATATGCATTTTTCCCCCTATTGATTTAAGATGGCATATTTTAACATTCAATTATCCCTCAGTCCATAGAAGAAATTTATAAAGCTTAAAGCTTTATTCATAACGCAAAGCGGTGACCGGGTCTAGTCGGGAAGCTTTCATCGCGGGGAATGAGCCGAAAACGACCCCAACGGCGGAAGAAATAAAAAAAGCCAAAAGGATTGTACTTTTTGGTATTACGGTCGTCCAACCGGTGGAAAATGAAATCCCATGGGACAGCCCCATTCCGACAAGTATTCCCAAACAACCTCCCAAGAGGCTAATTAAAACCGCCTCGACCAAGAATTGAACAACTATATCTTGCCGAGATGCGCCTAAAGCTCGGCGAACTCCGATTTCACGCGTTCGTTCATTTACGTTCGCGAGCATTATATTCATGATTCCAATTCCGCCAACCAGCAATGAAAGTCCCGCGATCGCGGCCATTACCCAATTAAAAAGTTCCTGAGTTTTTTGGCTCTGTTGGAGAATTTCGAGAGGAACCAGCGACTCAACGTCGTCAACTCCGCGATGGCGTCGTTTTAAAATTTTCATTATTACATCCCGCGCGGCAAGGAGGTCAATTCCTTCTTTAACTGAAAGCCAAAGTCCGGTGATATCGTGATACAAATCTTTATCTTCTACAGGCCACTTAAAAAGACGTTTTTTGGCGGTGTTCAAAGGAAGATAGACATCCCTATCGTGATCCCGGCTTTTGATCGCCAATTTTCCCTTTCCTTTGGCCTGTTCCGCCATTACTCCTACAACCCGGAATCTGACCCTTCCGATTTGAACGATTTGATCTAGGGGATTTACTTCCCCAAAAACTTCTTTCGCAATCGAACTCCCTAAAACTACCACCGGCTTGGCGAATTTCAAATCAAAAGAATCTATAAAACGACCATCGGCTACTTCAAAGCGGGATACGGCTAAAAAATCATCTCCAACCCCCACAATTGTCGCTAGGGGTTTTTGTCCAAGACAATATAATTGCTCCTTAAAAATTTGCTCTCCCGCGGCAAATTCAATCGAAGGGCATTCTTTCTTAAGATAATCTACATCGTCCACGGAAAGCCCGCGGGCAAGTTTCTTTACGGCATTTTTTAATCGCTCGCCTTCAATGGGTTTTCCCTCTACTCGGATCATTCGGGTCCCAAAACGACGAAGTTCTTCCATTGCTTCTTGTTGGGCCCCGGCCCCAATTGAGACCATGGCAATCACAGCAGCCACCCCGAAAATTATTCCCAGCGTGGTGAGGAAGGTTCTAAATGGGTGATCCCCCAATCCCTGGAAACCGGTCTTGAATTGTTCAGAAAGTCTCATGTTTTGAAAGTTTCCGGCTATCGATAATCGACAAAAAACCGGGAGTTTTTTTTCGTAAACCCCTCCCCCATCACTTCAAGCCTCCAAATGCGTTAACTTAAGACGGAAAGCAGCTCCAATTCCAAATTTACACGCAAAACTAGGGAAATGTTTCTGTCTCGCCTATTACTGACCCATTGACTCGCCACTTTTAAAAAATGCTACATCAGTTCATTTTCTGGGTCAAATCATTTTACATCGAGCATTTTTTTCAGCGCAAAAAAACCTATTCCCCCATGTGAACCCTTATGCTTTTTCTTTCCACGATTACGACCGTGAAATCATCCGGCTGAGGTAATCCTCTTTTAAAAAATGGATGATTCTCCAAAATATCGCCGCAAGATCTTTCGATGGGGAGAGAAGGGCGGCTCTGAAAGTATTCATCCAAAAGATCGTATGCGGAAATACTGGAATCTTGGTCAAGCGATTCAGCAAGACCGTCGGTGAAGAAAATAATTCTTTCGTTAGGATTCAACACAACGGGAGTCGGATTTACTTTTAATTTATTCCATAGTCCAATGGGAATTCCCGGAAGGGGAGTTATTTCCAACACCTTGCCAGAGGCATCGACCTTTTTGGGATATGGATGCCCGCAATTGAAAAGTTGGATTTCATTGGAAACGGTGTCGATGAAAAGTAATCCCAAGGTCATGAGCAATTGGGGTCTAATGGTTTGAAAAATAACCTGGTTCAACGTTTCAAGGATTTTAACGGCGGTTGCGCCTGAGAAACCCTGACTGGTAACAACGGCTTTTGACATGGCCATTACCAAGGCTGCAGGAACTCCGTGTCCCGTAACGTCTCC
>JACPTH010000335.1 GCA_016192885.1 bacterium
TCAAACCCACGATGAAAAATTCGCTCCCCTTCCCGATTGGAAAGAACTATGGGATTTAGCGGCAGAGGCCGCCGAACCGATCCTTGGAAAATCTAAAGCTGATTTAGAATCCGATTGTCGCGAAAAATTTTCTCGAAAAAATGAAGATCAAAAAATCCCCGCACCGCCGTATTCTTTCAAAAAAATTGCCGCGGGAAAAGAGATTGAAGCTCCGCCTTTGATTGAACTTCAAAGGGAAATTCCAGATTTCTTAACCCGTTTAAAGGAATTTCAAAGCTCAATTTTGGGGGTTGCGGGTCTTGTTCTTATTATTTCCTTTCTAGGTTGGTTTTTTTCATCCGCGAGAACGGGCGTTAGATCCGGCGGTCCGGTCGATTCCAGGCAATTGGCGCAAAAAAATTCTCAAGCGGTTGGAATTGACGGAGGTAGCCGTAATTTTCCCTCATTAATTTCCGGAAAGACCGGCAAAGTATCGGATTTTATTTCGGGACAATCGTATGCAAGCATAATGAGCAGTTCGGAAAAAGAAAGGAACTCCATTTCCGATGAGTTTCGGCAAAAAAGTGAAAAGGCGTTCCAGGAAATGTTGCTTGACATGAACAAGGACGAAAATTATAAAGGGTATGGCGAGTTTTACCTAAATGAAAATTGTCAAAAGGGTCTGGAAATGCTTGAAAACGGTAAGTTAACCGAGGCGAAAGACTATCTTCTGAAGGCTCTGAGCGATTCTACCGTTTCGAACGAAGCTAAACTTCTGGTTTGTCAAAGCCTTATGGGCGTGGCATTTGAGACCGGAGATAAAAACGCCATATGCAAAGCCATGGAAACCATGGTTTCGCTCATTCCAGCCGGCGACATCCCAAAAGGTTACGATGCCGCCAGCTTGCGAAACTCGTTTTCTCAAATGGATAGAATGCGCGAAATCAGACCCGACCAAGTACAACAGTTTATGGGAAAGTTAGAAAAGCAGTACCCGGGATTTTCACCCGAAATGCAAAGGAAATTTATGGATGGGTTCCAAAACATGCAAAAGAAATTCCAGTGAAAATGGAGGTGATGAGAGATTGAGTAGGAGCGAAAATTTTCCCAAAAGACGCGGTTCAGCGTTTTTTATTGTCATCGGGATCACGTTTCTCTTTTCTATTATTGCTTATGGCTTGTACAACACCACCATTTCCGGAAGGTGGCTAACGGTTCGTTCTTCAAACGACCAAAAGGCTATGGATTGCGCGGAAGCCGCTTCCAATCTGGTGTATAGGCTTGTCGCCGAGGACATGAACGATCAAAAAATGATCTACGATGCCCTAAGTTTTAAAAAATTGGATATTGACAACTGGTTTTTAAAATTTCGCTTGCCCCAAGTAATGGCAGGCGCGAACGTTGACCCCCTTCAGTTTAAAAATGACAGTATATCCGAGGCCCAAACTTCCGGTAATGGCTTGGGGCTTGAAATTAACGTAGGCCCGGAGATGGCGCTTAAACTGCAAAAGACCTATGAAGGGAAAGACCTTGTTGAGCTCGAAGACATGGTTCGCGAGATGGGCGGCGACGTCAAAATTAAATCTGAAGCCAGGATAGCAAAGGTTTTCGGAATACTTCCCAAATCCAATACCTATGAGGTCCCCGGGGTTACCCTTGACCTGTCGGAAGCCAACAACTTTACCGATTTGAACGTCGGAAAATTCTTGAATTCAATCATGAGTGACGAGGACTTTAAGATTGATATTACAAACCAGGTGCTAAACTTCCTTCCGGACGTGAATTTTGGGACAATCGTTCAAAAGGCGATCGACAAGTTGAATTTTAACCTTGCCATAGAGGCGGTAGCAGTCCCTATCCCAATCGGGAAACTCCTTGGGGCCTTGTTTAAAGGCCTAACAAACAAACTTCTTGGCGATAATGCCACGCTTAAAGGTTTCTTGAAGAACACTCTCCTGAAAGATCTCAAGCTCGAAATCGATTTAAGTAAATTAAAGAAATCGATTAAAGAAAAAATACTCGGCATCTTTCCCGACGAAATCAAGTCGCTTGCGGGTGCGGTTAGTTGGGGAGTCACGGTCGAGAAGATCGGGATTTTTGAAGTGAAAACGACCGTGGAATACCAACCCCAAGGTTCAACAGGGGTTACGATAAAAAAAACCCTTCTATCGCAACGAGATTTTCGAGTCGCCGATATCCAACCGATAGCCCCGGACCACAGTTTTTTCGTCGCGAATTCAAAACTTTTGTTCGAAGACCCCGGAGTGGAAAATACTTCGAATTTTCAAGGCGATGAGGCGATTCAATGGGAGAAAGGGCAGGGTTCTCTAGTCATTCATAACATTACTTTTTTTGATGAATCACTTTTTAAGAAACTAAAAGATTTCTTCGCGGCGGTCGGAGATTTCAATCTTGAAAAAATTTGCAATTCTTTTTTCCTTCCGGGGCAGGTTCGCGTGAATGGAACGAAGAGAATGATAATCAGGTTAAATTTCGGCCTCCTTGACTTTCTATCGGGTGGAAGCTTTATCGATGCGTTAAAAGGTTGTGAAATTGCCGCTCTTTTGGTGAATGACAAGGACAAAAATAAGCACGTAGTCCTTGATGGCGATAGTTTCGAATCCGGGTCCCCCAAGCATAACTTCATTCCGGCAATGGGTGAAAGCATTTACGGTACGGGTTTCGAGTCAATTCCGCCGATAGGAGGCTGGGTTGCTTTATTCAACGTATTGGAGGGATATCTTGAGGGAATCGGTTCGGGAAACCTCAGCGCCTCGGATTTTTTAAGTGTCCCCATCGATGCCTTGAAACTTCAGAAATTCGATTGGCCCTGGGTTACCGATAGCCTTATTTGGATACCGATTCCAAAGTTTTATAACAAAACCTATCTTTTTGGTGATTTTCATGCGGAATTTCCGTTGTCTTTCAGAGTCGAAGGCAACCTTTGGAAGAAATTCTCGCGTTTGAGCATGCCCATGATCCGCATTTTCATTTTTTTGAACTGGTTTTTTGGGTGTCCGAATGTGGATATTACCCTTCCGCCCATTCCCTTTAATTCAACGGTTGTCGAACCTTACGGTTTTTGTTCCTACCCGCCTTGCGAAAACTCAA
>JACPTH010000267.1 GCA_016192885.1 bacterium
GAAGTAGGCCGCAGCAAAGAAACGTTAGAGCGAAAAATCTTCGAGCTCTCAACTCTTTTCGAAATCAGCCAGAAAATTAATTTTGCCAGCAACACCCAAGAAATACTTAAGCTCATTCTTGAAAAATGCGTGAAGGGACTAAAGGCGGAACGTGGAAGCATTCTTCTTTTCAATGAAGAAACGGAGGTTTTATCGCTAAACGCAATTTACGGCCCAAGCGTGGAACCTGCAAAAAAACGCATCGGAATAAAATCGGGTGAGGGAGTAGCCGGAAAAGTTTTCCAAAGCATGCAACCGTTGTTTTTCAACTCCAACATTTCCGAGAACTTCAAGCCATATGAAGACGGGGTTGAAGTGTCGGTTCGGAATATCATGTGCCTCCCACTACTCCTTGAACAGCGGGCAATCGGAGTGATAAACATCGTTAACAAAACTTCCGGGGATTTCCAGGAAAATGATTTGTCTTTCGCGAGCACCATGGCTTCTCAAATTGCTTTAACGATTGAAAAATCCAGGCTTTACGAACTTTCCATCACCGACGGCCTAACTAAATTGTTCGTACATAGATATTTCCAACTTTCCCTCGAAAGCGAAATCAAACGGGGCAAGCGCTACAATAAGCCGGTCAGCCTAATTCTTTTTGACATCGACCATTTTAAAAAATTCCACGCCACATATGGGCACCCGACCGGCGACCAAGTTCTCTCCATAACCGCCGAAATTCTGACAGATTCTTTGCGAAATGTAGATTTGCCGGCGCGATACGGCGGGGAAGAGTTCGCGGTAGTTCTTCCGGAAACCGATGTTTCAGCCGCTTTTAGCGTAGCCGAGAGACTCAGAAAGTCGGTTGAAACCTATGATTTCCCGGGTCCCTACGGCCCCCTGAAAGTAACCATAAGTCTTGGAGTTTCGGCTTACCCGACGTTTGCAAATGATAGAATGGAACTGATAAAAAAAGCCGATCAAGCATTGTATCGTTGCAAAGAGCGCGGCCGGAACTGCGCTGCAATTTGCGAGTAAAAGGAGTTTTTCATGACTAAAGGAGTTTTTCATGACTAATGGGAAACAAATTCGAATGGCAACCCCTGAACTTCCCGATAAACAGGGGCATACTATCGTTGGAGGAAGACCTATGGGCGAAGTCAACAAAGGAAAAGGCATTCCGCGAGGAATGGAACTGTTGTTGAAAAGAGCGGCGGTTGATGAACTCTTTCGGTCCGAACTCTTCGAAAAACGTAGCAAGGTTGCAGACGACTTAGGTATTCCACTCGACCAGTCAGAACGAATGATGCTCGATCAAATCCCGGGGAACCAACTTAGCGCCATTATTGGCGCTACCAAGGTTCCGGATTCTCAAAAGCGCACCTTGATTGGAGCTTCAACCGCGGCTATGCTTGCGTTACTTGCCCAACTTACTTTTGTGCCGTCAATTGGGCAAGCCCAACCGGCTGAGGGAGCTAACCGGATTTCATCGCAACAAAAACCCGCAGGCGAAAGACCCGGAGATTTTTTACGAGTACAAGTAGATACAGGCGCCCGTCCCGATTATCTTATGCCCCCCGGAGGTTGCAGAGAAGATTTTCCGGATGAACCCGACATTATTTCTCCCACCCCCTCCGATGAACAACAAACTCCTTCAATTGAAAAATTAAAATCAATTACGGTAGCGATTGATGTAAGCGGCCGAACTTTTTCCGAGGCTCTACGATTGCTTGAGAAAGAAAGCGGAATTAATATATCCTATGGCTCATTTGGCGCGGACGTTTCATCCAAGGTCGTTTCGAAACATACCAATGGAGTTTCCCTTTATGAAGCATTGAATGACATTGCAAAAGAAGCTACTCCGCCTGAATTTCATTTTGATCTTTCTTTCAATGGGAATAAAGCGATTTTGCGGTTTTCACCAAAAAAAGACTCCATTGTCCCTATTTCGCCCCCAAAACCGGACATCGGGATTACACGTGGAAGTCGGCCCGATGAACCGCCCTTTTCAACATCAACCGGAATAAGACCTGATCTTCCCCAAAAGAACCCTGACTCGGACGAGGAATCCAAGTAGATAAATCAATGAATACAGCTGATATTACAATCTTAAACCTCAATCTTCTTTACGTTCGATACGTCGATTTCGTTGATAAAGAACTACATGTCCCTCTAGGTTCATTGTATTTAACCAAAGCCCTGGAAAACGCCGGTTTCAAAGTGGATTTTCGCGATTACCAATTGAATTCTTTTGACGAGCCGTTTGATATCGACAATATCGTTGCTTATCTCGCCGATTGCGCCCCAATAGTGGGGTTTTCCTGCATGGCAAATCTCCTTCCCTTCACTATTCTTGCGATGAAAACTTTCAAGGAACTTTTTCCTGAAAAGTTCTTGATTCTGGGAGGAGTCGGCTCCAAATCGGTGGAGGAAAAAATCTTAAAAAAATTCCCTTGGGTTAATTGTATCGCGGTCGGTGAGGGTGAGAAAACTGGGCCGGAGCTTACAGCCGCAATAAAATCCGGAACCGATCTTCGAAATATTCCCGGATTGTTTTTTAGGGATTCTGATGGAACCATAGTTCAAACCCCGGCAAGAGGTCGGATAAAAGATCTTAATGACATACCCCTTCCCGCGTTTCATAAAGTCGATCTTCGCCGTTATAAAGGGTATGGAATGATGACATCCAGGGGCTGCCCTTACCCTTGTACGTTTTGTTCGGTAGCCCCAATTTGGGGCCATCAATCGACATTTCGCTCGAATGAAAACATTATAGCTGAAATGAAGGTGTTGCATGAGCAAGCCGGGGTGAAATTGTTTTTGTTTCAGGACGAATTCTTTGTTAGCAGCAAGCAAAAAGTGCTTTCCTTCTGCGATGAATTGGAAAAATCGGGGCTCAGGGTATTTTGGAAAGCTTTTGGGAGAGTCGATTTAACCGATCGCGAGATGATGGAAGCAATGGCAAAGACAGGGTGCGTTGAACTTAGATTCGGCATCGAAAGCGGAAGCGACAGAATTCTATCCCTTACTAAAAAGGGCTTTTCAGCGGAGGATGCGATAAAGAAAGTTTCCGAAGCGATCGAAATTTTTCGTAGGGTTGACGCTTTTTACATGTGGGGATTTCCCTTTGAGAGCATGAATGATTTCAATCAAACCGTTTTCCAAATGGTGAGTTTAAGAATGATGGGGGCAAGGATTCTTCCCTCGCTTTTGTGTATACTTCCTCAAACCGATTTGTACATGGAAAATCTTGGAAAGTATCCCCTGGATTTTTGCCCCGAACTTTTTCCGGAGTACATGATTACCGGGCATGAAACAAGTTCGCTATCAAAAGTTTCTATTTCGCCTAGACATCAACCGATTTATGATTTCATTCAAGGGAATCCGGAAATATTTCCGGGGTTCTTTCACATGGACCTAGAGCGCAATGTTCTTCCAAAGCTCGCAGTTTTAAAGAGATTCGGTTTTTATCCGAGCGATGAAAAGGCTGAACCTACCACGGAATCATGCGGCGCCCATTCCCCAAAAACCACCGCCGCTCCGGGGCTTGCCACAAGGACGATTGATGAAGCAAAAGGCCTATCTTATCAATAAAGGGGGGCACGCGCCTGTTGCACGACGCCCCCCTCTCGGCACGCGAAATGAATTCGCATGGCCTTTGCAGGCCGCCCTCATCCCCCGCGGTCGGTCGCGGTGCGCCCTCAAAAATAGCTTTCACTTTTTTACCCCAATTTTCATTTTACCCCGAATTATTGAATAGATACCAAAAGGCGACCATTCTTTCCAGTGATAAATTGTGGGCGATTTCTTATCTTTCTAATTTTTTTAGTTTTTATTACCAATTTGAGTTTTGCAGAGGATTCTCCCCAAAAACCCGGGCAATTTCCTCAATGGATGGATCAAGTAAATTTCAACGAGCTCAGGCAAAATCATTTTGCAATTCCCGATTTTGGCTATGACAAAGAGCAGGAATCCGCTCCCGGTAAAACTCCAAGCAAACCTAAACTAAATTTTATTCCCCCTAAACCGCCAAATTTTCCAAAATTTCAAAACCAAGTCTCCGAATGGAAAAGGTCATCAAATGGTTCTGAAGGGACGCATATTAAACGTGTTGGGGGCGCGTCTTTTTCAAGCCAATTGGTTTTCCCCGCATCGCTCGTAGAAGGCATTTTTGGGCCCGCCTCAACGACATCGGGAAAAATTCCTAGCAGATTTTATAGGCCCTCGCGGCCGTCTTCCCTCTATTTAGAAAGGAAAAATCAAGCAAAGTAGGCGTTGCTCCGGCAATTCTCTATGAAGGTAATGATTTCTTGTATTGAGAATTCTAAAATGAAAGGCGTTTTCATGATTAACAAAAGCAAGATCGGGTTATTGTTCTTGGTCGCGTTTCTTTTTGTACAACCTAGAATTGGCGTTCCGCTTGAAGTTTACTTCGGACCCGCGGGCGGGTTTAACCGGGAAAATAGTGGAAGGCTCCTGGATATGCCATCCGGAACCATCGCTTCCGGAACTTTAGGCAATGCTCTTTTGAAATTGATTGATTCCTGTGAACCAGGCGGAATGATAAAGATTTGCATGTATTCAATGAGCGACTATAACACTCTTGACGCGCTTATTCGAATCGTAGAAGAAAAGGGCGTGCGCGTTAAATTGCTTCTCGACGCAGCGGCCGACTGGACCGCAGACAGCCGAAAAAAAATTCTTGATAAAGTTCGAATCGCAAAACGTAAGGCTTTGGAAGCGGGAGTTTCCTTCGATTTTCAGATAAAGATAGTGACCAAGGACTCCATGGTTGCAAGAGACCGGTGGAAAACCCTTCCGGATGGAAAAACTATCTACGGAACGATGCATGAAAAATTTCGATTCGGGGAATCCGGTTCCTCGCCATGGATTCTGTGGAAGCGCTAATATTTCATATACATCCGACCAAACCTATGCGGAAAATAGAGTTTTTTTCTACGATCGCCCCGATGTGCTTCGCCAATTACAAGAAGAATTCGCAAGGCTTTGGAATGAATACGCCGTTTCGATTTTCGGGCCTTGCATGTCTGAAAAATTTATTCCGGTAAATCCCCCTAAAAATGACGTTCAAATCTTTTTCAACGGGGAACCGGTTGATGAATTGCAATTGACTCGTCTCGACGACGTAATTGCGGATTTGATTCAGCGGGTTTCCTCTCGTGGAAGTCTGGATTTGGCAATGTTTAGCCTTACAAATTCCGCTTTGGCTAACCTGATTTTGGAAACCGCCAAAAGCAAGCCTAATGCCAACTTCAGGATTCTTCTAGATTTATCGCAATTGGATGACAGCGACCCCAAGGATTGCATTCAGGGGCCAAGAATGGAACGCGAGGCTAAGAAACTAGGCTTAAGAAATTTTGAAATCAGATATAAGTGGCGAACAAATGCTTTTGGTTGGGACACACAGAAGGCTAAGTTGACGCTTGTAAGTTTTAAAAATTTATTTCTTCATCACAAAGTTTTGGCGGTAGATGGCAGGTTTTTGGCGATGGGAAGCTATAACTGGTCATCGTCCGGCGAAAATCTCAATCTCGAAAACCTTATGGTTTTCGACGGAACTAATTTCGATCACTCGCCTGTGGTCTTAGGCTTTTTGCGGGAATTCGAAGAAATTTGGCGTTCTCGTCGTCCGACGAACCCCGTCTCTTCTCCCCTAAAAGGGATACCGCAGACGGTAACCGGGCCGGAAGGAAGAGGTTTGAAGTCAAAAATTCTCAAAGTGCTTGGGGATGAGCGCAATCTAAGGCTTGTACAAGCTCTTGACCGAGGCGCATTTTTAACTTCGGAAGAATTGGGTAAGCAACTTGGATTAAAACCCTCCGAATTGAGACTCCGAATAGGCATGCTAATTAAAAATAAGATTTTATGCAAAGTGAAAAAGGGTGAAAGGATCGGGTACATGCAATCCGATTAAGGAATCCAAGACGTTCAATTTTGGGAAAGGAACTTCAAATGTCGCGTGAGCCA
>JACPTH010000268.1 GCA_016192885.1 bacterium
CCTCTAATCGCCAACATCCTGATTCTCGAATCGGAACTGACTAAAAGTTTTGGAAGTTGTCTTTCAAGTGCCTTGGGAGCTAATTTAACAAGCGCTTCAAGCGAGGCCACGCGAACGCTAAGGCTTTTTGATGTTAGCCTTTTGGCTAAAACATCAATTCGACCTTCGGGCCAGGAGCAACCGAATGCCCAAATCAGAGCCGATTCAACGACCGCGTTTGTCTCTTTTTCAAGCCAATCCGGAGCATGAATACTAAGTTTCTGAGCATTCGGCCTGGAAAGATTGGACAAAAGTTGAATCTTTTTTTCATCCCCCGATTCTGTATAATATGTTAAAAAGTTTTCTTCCCCTTGAGAATCAAGACTTTCAGGGGGAGGTCCTTGAAGGCGCTGTTTTATTGAAGAAATTGCATGGTAAAGTAATAGTCGGCATTCATCGTCTTTTTCTTCCAGTTCTCGTGCGTGAAGGGCATCTAGGATTTCCTGTGAAGCTCCTTCTCTGATAATATTTTCAAGCGCGAGCAGCCTGAAAGACTTAAAGGGGGCTTCCAGGTTCGAAAGCAGCGTATCTTCCAAGTTAATCCCCCCAAAAAATTTATCAAAAGAAAACAGTATTGTTTGCAGTAAATTATAGATTTCCCGCCCAATGGTTGCAAGATTAAAATAGTAAGGTAAGTAAAGAGGAATTTGCTAGAATATCTCATTATCGAATCGTAACCTAGGAATCTAAAAAAATGCTTTTCTCGCCTTCAAAAGAGTACCCTCGACTTCGCTGGGCGGCTTTTTGCCTTGTGTTTTATGGAATCCCAATTTTCTTAAGTTGCTGGACATTTAGACAGATCAGCGAAGAAAAAGAAATTTTCCTGCGAAACCATATTGAGAACCGTCTGGAAAAAGTTTCTTCGATGCTTTCCGGGTGGACCGATACCGGAAACTTGATGAACAAATTACTAAATGCGGTTTCGAACAGGATTTTCTCTGAAAGTATGAGTTTAAAAAGGTCAAAAAAGCTTCTATCGAGTCTTGAAAAAAAATTCCCTAAAATTTTTGAGTTTACGATTCTAGATGGAGAGGGGAACGTAAACCCTGATCTGAGCGGCGGAAACAGGCCTCAAATAGTTCTGAAAAAATTCTTTCAGGCCTGGAAGGCCCACAATGAAGGGGATTCCAGTCTTTTTAGAAAGAATTGGTCGGTGTTTTATTCTTTTCTTGGGCCTCTTGCGGAACTTGAAAGGTTTCGCCCCGATATTTTAAGGGAGGTATCGTACAGCTCGAACCGTACCTTTGTTTTTTGCAGTAGCCCGCAAAAGAATGGAATGGCGATCGTTCACCTAAATCAAATTTCGGAATGGGATTCTGTGAGCCTCTCTTACATTATTTCGAAATTCAATCAAAAATCAAAGAAAATAAAAGCCTTCTTGATTGATATGGAAAGGTTAGAACAACTACCCCCCTTTTTTTCCGGGGAGGCGATCTTCGACCAAAAGGAGATTTTGGATAAACTTGAGCTTTCCCCATCCAAATTCGTTTACCTTGGAAATTATGTTTGGGAGCAAGTTCTAGTTTCTCCAACGTTACGATTTATTGTTGCTATTAAACAAGTTACAGACCCGCAAATTCAAAGGAAAAGGCTAAAACTTGTCCTTGCTTTAACCGGTCTTTTCGGAATTCTCTCATTACTTTCTTGGTTCGTAATGATTGAAAAATGGCGCGTGTTTTTGTCAATTCGCCTTAAGTTGATATTTCTTTTTCTTTATACGGTTGGCCTCCCCCTTTCGGTTATGTCAATGAACGCCAGAAACTATCTCACCGAACG
>JACPTH010000269.1 GCA_016192885.1 bacterium
GATACCCCGGGGGCTAGTAATTTTTTTTGCGGAAGTGCGATAGCTTACCTAAATCGAGTGAAGGTTGAACTTGGAGTAAGAGAAACAACGATTAACCAATTTGGAGTTGTCTCCAAGGAAGTAGCCGTAGAAATGGCTCATTGCGCCAGGGAAACTTTTCGCTGCGATTGGGGAATTTCAACGACCGGTGTTGCCGGGCCGGCCGATGTAGACGGGATTCCCGTAGGTACCGCCTATATCGCGATTGAAGGGCCTTCAGGAATTTTTTCCAAGGAAATTTCCTGGCCTGGGGAACGCCGTCAAATCAAAGAACGGGTCGCCAATTCCGCTCTCATGCTTCTCTTTAAAACCCTGAAGAAAAGCGATAAATAATTACGAATTACGAATTGTGAATTGTGAATTGTAGTTTAGTAGTCTCTCCGGGTTCAGGGTTAAAATGTCGCGAGTTTGGTTTTTGTTTAATCCGGCCAATGCAATGTTTTCGAGAACCAATTTTACTTTTCCCAAGGGGGAATCGCTTCCCAATAAGATTCGTGAAGATCCGAGGGTGTTAACGCACTTTTGAATCACCCAAGGAGACTGAAAACTGATGTCTACATAAAGGTTTTTGGCTTCCTTGATAAAATCCAGGATCTGGGGAAACTCCCATAAACCGACATGGCCTACGACTATTTTCGCGTTAGGAACGGCTCTCGCCAGTAACAAAAACTCTTTTGGGGAAGTGCGCCGCATGCATTTTTTTCCAAACAATCGACTCGAGCCGCCCGCGTGGAAAACCAGCGGAACATTATATTTGGCCGCTAATTTAGCGACTTTTTGGGAATACTCCCCCCAAACTTTAATATCTTGAAGTAAGGGGTGAATTTTTATTCCACGCCCCCCGGCTGCCATTAAGGCTTCAATTTGATCTTCCGGTTCATACCCCGGGTCCGGGGAAATGAATGGGATAAGGCGAGGGTTTTCCCTGCAACCCGCCAAAACATCTTCATTCGAAACAACGGGGGGAGGAGCAAGAACAACTGAGTTCGAAACTCCCGCTTCATCCATTCGTCGAATCAAATCTTTGGGGGTTTCGGGGGGGAACCCTCGGAGAATTCGCGATAAAGCCCTTTCCATAGGTTTTTCTAACGGGCTTTCTCGGGAAAACGCAAATCGGTATCGAAACTTCTCAAAATTATTCCACACTATTCTTCTCAATAGC
>JACPTH010000238.1 GCA_016192885.1 bacterium
CGAAGCCGAGATTTCGCAAACTAAAGTTTGCGGCTACCAATGCATGTTTTCGAATGATTTTGCCAAGCGCTAAAATGTTACAATATTTATTGAAGTGGTGTGGCGGCTAAAGAATTTCCTAGTTTTTTGCTGAAGGCTTACCGCACTTTTTTGTTCTTGGTTTTGCGGATTTCGCTCCAAGACTTCGTTGCGCAAACTCGAAATGATAACTGCCAGGTTATCTCCAGGTCTTTGCCAAAACCCTGCAGAACGAACAAAACGAAATGCTTCATAAATGCGCCCTGGAAATCAAATGGATAATTACCGCTATACATTTTGTTTAATTGACTTACAATTCCCTGTTGGGTATAATCTGACAACTCTTTATATTACCATGCTTTGGAGGTTTTGAATGAGCCTGGCGCGAGACATCTCCCGCAAGGGATTGTACCTTCTAGCGATTTTTTTATGCTTGGTGAATGTTTTTTCCGCTTTTTCCCAAGAAAACCCGGAAAGCGCTAAAACCCAGGAAGAAATTCCGGTTCTCTCCGCTTCTCCAACCTCCGAGCAAACTTCCCTCCCGCCCGACGAAGAAAGGCTTGCACCGGAACAAAAAGCTTCATCAGATTCCGGTGAAGTTAACTTTTCTACCTCGGCGATTTCCCTTTCCCCCGCTGAAATTGTTACCGCCACCCAGGCGCTTTCCGTTGTGGCAACATCAACGACCGCTTCCTCCTCTGCAAACACGGATTCAGCGCTCCCTAAAGAAGAAAAACACGGATACTTCAATGAAGATCGCAGAAATGTGTTGGTAATAGTTGCCATCCTTATCGCTTTGGTCGCTTTTTTCACTTACCGAGCGCAAAGGGGAAAGGAACTCTTCATTCGCAGAATTAGCGGCCTTTCCGCTATTGACGATGCGGTCGGACGCGCCACTGAAATGGGGAGAGGAGTTTTGTTCGTCCCTGGAATTATGGACATGGATGACATCCAAACGATCGCGGGAGTTACAATTCTTGGGCATGTTGCGAAAAAAACCGCGGAGTACAACAGTCCGCTTTTTGCCCCGATGACCAGGTCATTTGTTATGTCGGTCGCTCAAGAAGTTGTAAAGCAGTCATACCTAGAAAAAGGGCGAAGCGGAGATTTTCGCGCCGACCGAATTAACTATCTTACCGACGATCAATTTGGGTATGTCGCCGGAGTAGGGGGCTTAATGAACAGGGAGAAACCGGCAGCCTGTTTCTATCTTGGAACCTTTTATGCCGAATCGTTGATTCTCGCGGAAACAGGTCATTCCGTGGGAGCAATTCAAATCGCCGGGACCGCAGAACCATCTCAGATTCCTTTTTTTGTCGCGGCATGCGATTATACTCTAATCGGTGAGGAGCTATTCGCCGCCTCGGCTTATCTTTCCAGAAATCCAAGGGAAGTCGGATCGCTGAAAGGGCAAGACATTAGCAAATTGGTAATTATATTCATCATAATACTCGGAACAGTTCTCATGAGTGTTTCACAGTCTGAATGGGGTGAAAAATCAGGGGGAATGCAAAAAGCCACTGAAGCTTTTATGGACCTTTTGAAGGCTAAATAAGGGAGAAGAACTTATGGTCTTTTTAAAAAGAACATTGCCGTTAATCATTACCTTTTCGACTGGGATAATCATGATTCTTGCCTTCTTCAGCGGCCCCGATGTTCCAAAACTCAAATCCCTTGAAGATGAGGTTCAAAAATGGACGCAGATTATTTTTGTGTTTACTATGGTACTTGGGGAGGTAAGCCTCTTGCGCCTTAACCTTGATAAGGTTTCGCGCAAGGTTGACGGGTGGGGTTATAATTTGGTTTTAGTAATAGGTTTTGTCTCAATGACTCTTTTGGGGTTCATTGCAGGGTTTGAATCAAGAATCGAGAAGGGGCAAAGTTACTGGTGGATAGAAAATGCCCTTGTGAATCAAAAATTTGTGACCGTTGAAGGGGTCGAAATTGATAAAGATGGAAATGCTACGGTGGCGGTTGTCGACCAAAATGGGGAAAAATCAACGACGCAGACCACGAAGTTGAAGGGAAGCATAATGGCGTGGTTTAGTTCCTGCGAACAGGTTGTGTTTGACGGAGTTTTTAAAGCCGCGCAAGCCACGATGTTTTCTTTGCTTGCATTTTTCGTTGCATCCGCGTCTTTCCGCGCTTTTCGGGTCAAATCAAAAGAAGCGGTTTTGCTAATGGGTTCCGCCTTTATTGTAATGATTGGAAACGTACCGGTTGGAAATTTTATTACCGAATTATTCTCGAAAATCGAATTAGGCCCCTTTAATCTTGGTTTCGTTGATATTCCGGCATTAAAGGAATGGATAATGACCTATCCAAGTTCCGCCGCGCAAAGCGCAATCTTAATCGGCGCAATGCTGGGTTATATTTCCGCGTCATTAAAGGTAATGGCAGGGGTTGAGCGCTCTTATCTTGGCGGCGAGAATTAAGGGGAAGATCATGAATTTTTTAATAAAACTTAAGGATATCGATAGAAGAGTTATTTTTGTTTTTGTTGCGGTCTCCGTTTGCCTTCCGATGCTTTTAAAATTAGATTTCATGGTCGTTCCCGGGAAAAATGTAAAGAGCCTCTACGATTTTATTGAGGGCCTTCCTCCCGGGACCCGTACATTCCTTTCCTTTGATTTTGATCCGGCTTCAATGCCTGAGCTTCACCCTGCGGCTGTCGCCGTTCTCGTTCATATGTTTCGCCGCGGGCTAAAACCAATCTGCGGGGCTAATTGGCCGGTAGGCGGGGAGATGGCAAAAACCGCGCTTGCCAGCGCGACTCAAATTTTCCAAGAAACCCAAGCAAGAAAAAAATTACCCGATAATGGTGAGAAACAAAAACTTGAGAAAACCCGGGACTTCGTGAACTTAGGTTACAAACCTGGGGGCGTCGTTTTAATTAAACGATTGGTCACCGATTTTCTAGGGCCTTATCCTACCGATCAAGACGGGGTTCCAACCGCCGGAATGGACATTTTTAGAAACCCGGATGGGCGAAAATTCTCCATTTCAGACGTGAAACTAATCGTGAGCTTTACCGCTGGAACCGGGGGCATAGAAGCCTTTATCAACGTCGCCGGCGATCTTAAATGTACCATGGGCGCCGCATGCACTTCAGTGAACATTCCTAGATTCTATACCTACCTGCAGACTAAACAATTGATCGGAATGACGGGTGGTTTGCCCGGCGCCGCCGAGTATGAAAAATTGGTAGGTCATCTCGGTCCTGCGCGCAAAGGAATGGCGCCTCAAACAATCGGCCATTTGGTGATTATTGGTTTCATAATCATAGGAAATATTGCGTATCTCGCGGAAAAATCTAAGTCATCTAAGAAGCATTTGAGTTGATAGGAGTATAGGAATGTTAACTTTATCGATCTGGATGGGAGCAATAATTACGCTATGCTGTTTTAGCTTCCTTTTTAAGGATAACCCCTTTTATCGCTTCGCGGAACATCTTTTTGTAGGGGTTTCCGCGGGATATTACTTTTCCGCCATTTCATTTCATCAGGTTTTAAAACCAAATCTTCTTGCCAAACTTTTTCCAGCCTCGTTTGGTTCGGGTCAGGAGGCTTTAGCCGCTCCGGAATTGTGGTTGATCGTTCCCACCATTCTAGGAATTTTAATGCTTTTCCGCCTTAGCCAAGAACTTGCCTGGGTAAGCAGGTTTACGGTTGCATTTGTAATGGGGGTAACTACCGGTCTGACAATTGTTTTATCAACGCATCAATTTTTGATTCCACAAATTAAAAAAGCGATTGTTCCGCTTTTTTTGAAGGGACAATACATCGCATCGTTTTCAAACTGGGTTTTGGTTATTGGTTCAATCGCATGTCTATTCTATTTCTTTTTCAGCACCGAGCACAGGGGTCCGATTTATGGCACAGTTTCCCGCGTCGGAATTTGGTACTTAATGATTAGTTTCGGCGCGGCTTTCGGTGCGACCGTGATGGGTCGTATTTCTTTGCTGATAGGTAGGTTCCAATTCTTGTTACAAGATTGGCTAAAACTAATTTAAAGGAAATACCTTACCCATGGGAATGTGGACCATCCCCGAAACTCCTCCCAAAGATGAAAAGTTTTCCGCCGAGGAAATAGATTCCTTTATTCAAACCTTCGCCAAGGAAATTGTCCGACGCAAAATGTCGGTCCCCGCGGTCATTGCCCTAGAAATGGCAAAACCGCTCTCCTTTTTGGGCCACAGCGCATGCGTGGTAATGGGCCCCTTAATCGAAATGGTTTTTGATCCAAAGAAAATCGAAAAAATGACTTCTATTCTTTCCGAAAGGTGCCATATTGAAAGGCTTTTGGAAACCATTGAAACCATGGAAAATTCCGTGGAAAAGGCGGGTGGGTAGGATGGACATCGATCAAATTCAGAGTATTTTGGCTACGGACTGCGGAAGCACCACAACCAAAGCAATTCTCATCGAAAAGCGCGAAGGAGAATTTAGGCTAATCGTTCGCGGAGAATCTCCAACTACCGTTGAAGCTCCGGTGGAAGACGTCACGAAAGGCGTTCTCAATGCCGTTGCCGAGGTTCAAGAATTGGTAAATAGACAGATCCTTTCTGACGACGGACAACAAATCATCAAACCCCGTAATGACGGTAAGGGCGTGGATTTATATGTCTCAACAAGTTCCGCGGGGGGCGGGCTTCAAATGATGGTGGGCGGAGTGGTAAAAACCATGTCCGGAGAGTCGGCCGAGCGGGCGGCGTTAGGAGCCGGCGCCATTGTAATGGACGTTATGGCTACAAATGACGGGCGGCTTCCTTACCAGAAAATTCAAAGAATTAGGCATTTGAGACCGGATATGATTCTTTTATCTGGAGGCATCGACGGGGGAACCACCTCCCACGTTGCTGAAATGGCGGAGATAATCGCCGCGGCCAACCCGAAAGCCCGCTTGGGAATTGGATATGAACTCCCAGTTCTCTTTGCCGGAAATATTGACGCGAGGCAAAATATTAAAGAGCGCCTCGAAGGAAAAGTTGCGCTTGATATCACCGATAACCTTCGCCCTACCCTAGAAAGAGAAAACCTCATGCCTGCAAGGCAAAAAATTCAACATCTTTTTCTTGAACACGTGATGAGCCATGCGCCAGGGTATCCACATCTGATGAAAATGACCGATGTCGATATCATGCCCACCCCCGGGGCGGTGGGGGATATCATGCAATTAATCGCCAAGAGAAAAGGTATCCAAGTGGTCGGTGTTGATATCGGAGGAGCCACCACCGATATTTTTTCGGTTTTCCAAGGAATTTATAATAAATCCGTTTCAGCTAATTACGGAATGAGCTATTCAATAAGCAATGTTTTTGCGGAAGCGGGCCTTGAAAATATAATGCGTTGGGTTCCGTTTGACCTAGATGAACGAGATTTACGCAACCGCGTAAAAAATAAAATGATCCGGCCCACCACAATTCCGTCGCTGCTTGAAGAATTAATTGTCGAGCAGGCATGCGCTCGCGAGGCTTTACGACTTTCCTTTGACCAACATCGTTCCTTAGCCGTGGGGTTGAAGGGGATACAGCAAGAGCGAACCGTCGGAGACGTTTTTGAGCAGACCATGACGGGGCAAACTCTAGTTAACTTGCGCGATCTTAACATGCTAATCGGTTCCGGGGGGGTGCTTTCTCATGCTCCCAGACGCCAACAATCGGCAATGATGATGATTGATTCTTTTCTTCCTGAGGGGGTGACCCAACTTACCGTTGATTCAATTTTCATGATGCCCCAGCTTGGAGTACTGGCCAAAGTCCACGAAACTGCGGCAATGTCGGTATTTGACAAAGATTGCTTGATCTATTTGGGAACCTGCATTTCCCCCGTCGGAACAATGAAAATTGGTCAACCCGCGCTTGAAGCTCAAATAAATATGCCAAACGGGCAAACCGAGACGGTTTCATGTTCGTTTGGAGAGATAAAAGTGCTTCCGCTTCCGGTTGGAAGCGTTGCAAAAGCGGTTTTAAAGCCGTCGGGAAGCCTTGATATGGGAAGCGGGAACGGGAAGCCGGTTGAAGCCACATTGCATGGAGGGGTTGTTGGCTTGATTTTCGACACCCGCGGCCGTCCGTTGAATCTTCCTCAAGATAAGAAGCAACGAATTCAAATGCTCCAATCATGGAACAAAGCTTTAAACATGTATCCTTAAAGGAGAAGGAATTTAGACGATGGCAAGCGCGTATACCCCAGGGTTAAAAATTGTCGCAAAAACCTTGTTTTACAAGGATAGAAAACTTCCAATGCGAGGCGATGTCCATGTAAAAAAAGGGGAGCCCGTTTCCGCCGAAAAAGTTGTTGCCTCCACAAACCTTCCTGGAAATGTTGCCCCGGTGAATATCGCAAATCTCTTAAGCTGCGAACCCAAAGAAATCTCAGAGTTCATGAAGAAAAAGGCGGGAG
>JACPTH010000239.1 GCA_016192885.1 bacterium
CTTGCTGGGGGTTGAAAAATGATTTGACAAAAACGCATGAAACGTTTTTAAAGCAATTACCCCCAACAAAAACTTACCTTAAAATAGTAATTAAAAAAGGGGAATCTCTCGAAAAGATTGAATCATCGGTTTCATCGCTTAATTTATCGAAATTTACCCTAGTTTTACAACC
The DNA here is from genome assembly GCA_016192885.1 of bacterium. Lineage (GTDB taxonomy): Bacteria > Muiribacteriota > Ozemobacteria > Ozemobacterales > Ozemobacteraceae > JACPTH01. The sequence goes on from JACPTH010000239.1 coordinate 173, forward strand.
ATTTTCGCCAAAAACAAAAATGAAAATCGATAGACCCGACAATTATTGTTTTGAGCTAATAAAAGCTTTTCACCCATTTTTCAGGGATGTACGATGGCTTCCGCAAATCCATAAATTGTTGCACATTCCTTGATCAATGTTGTAAACTGTGAAAGCGGGGTTTCCATTTTCTTTTTTTGAGAAATAATTTCTGTTAGTGAGCCAAAATGACAGTTAGCGACCGATCGTTTTTTCCCAAGGAATTAGTTTGTCCGGTATGTGAAAAATCTTTCACTCGTTTCAATCTGAATAAAGCTCGTTTTAGTATTTCAAAACGGGATATCGACTATCGACCGATTTATCTTGGGTCAATCAACCCCCGATTTTATGCGATTTGCGTTTGCCCGAATTGTTTTTATTCCGGAGAGGATCGGTTTTTTTGCCCCCACATGAGCGATGATGAGCTGCGCCGAAAACAGTTTTTTGAGGGGCATCGAGCGCAATGGGAAAGCAAGAGTCGGGTTAGGGCGGCAAGTTCAGGCCAGCAAATCTGGAAAGACACCGCTGCCGAAAAACTCCGAACTATTTCTTCCGAAGAGGTGAACCTTTTAAGAAAAATTTCTCCCCTTTTGAAAAAATCGGCCGCTGGTATACTACTCAAGGACAAACCGATTAACGAGCTTCAAAAGCAGGGCGATTTGGATGTCGCCGTTCGCTCTTACGAGCTTGCGGCAATTTGCTATAAAGGAAGAAACGCCAATCATAGAATTCTTGGATACACCTATTTGAATGGCGCATGGGCAAGTCGCGATGCCGCCGAGATGTCCATCTTTTTTTGAAATTACAAATAAAGCCAACAGTTTTGATGAAAATTTTTCCGCGGACGGGTCAAAGATCCCAAAGGAAAATATACCTCAAACCAGGATTTTTGAAATCCTTTACATCATGGCCGGCGCTTATCGCCTGCTTGGAGACTTTGAAAAAAGCAATAAGTTCTTGGAGCAAATAATGTTCGGCGGGGTCTCAAATGCGCAGGGCCTTGTTTTGTGGTTTATTCATCAGGCAAAGGAAATGCGCCAAGAAAAAGACATCAGTCATTTTTCAAGCCAACCTGGAGATATCCCCCAAGAAGATGATGACGGCGTTGAAGGCGACGATGCTGATTAAGAGTGATTCTTTGTAACATACGTTTTGAACTAGGTATTAGTGGCTAGTGAAAAAAGAATTAGAGCAAGATTTTGCAAGAAATAAACAAACTGGTGACAATGCGTTTTTAAATGGTCGCTCCGGTTTCGCGAAACTAATTCTTATCTTTGCCGGAGCGGTGTTAATCATATTTAGCGCCATTTTCGGAATCATTATCTATCAAGGCCAACAAGCGGAGGTTGGTTTTGAAAAACTCCTAAAAAATGGAATGGCTTCCATCGAAAAAGAACAGGCCGAGCTTGCTATTGATGCTTTTCAAAAGGCTGGTTCGAGCTTTTGCTTTTCGCAACGATTCTTTCGTTTGATTTCCGGCTCATCCCAGACTCAATTTCATTCCCCAATCGAAGTAGACCAGCTTGCCATTTCAGCTATTTTAATGAGGGCTTACCAGGAACTTTTCCAAATGAAGACAGGAGCAGCCTGGGTAAAAAAAGCCCAGGAAAAAATTGCGAATTTGCCGAAATCTGAATTCTCCGAATTGCACCAAAATCTTGCGACTGCCCGCGAATTGTCTAATTTATGCGAGTTGTTTCAAGCGAAAAAATACCGCGAAGTTTTGAAAGGGCTACGCGCCGCTGAAAACAACGCGCTAACCAACGATGCGGATTTTTTCCTTATGGAAGTTCGTATTTTGATTGCTTGCGGAAAGGCAATAAATGAACCCGCCTTTCTTGAAAAGGCTCAAGAACTACTTTGGTTTCTTTCAAAAGATGTAGGGATAAAAAACCCCAGAATTGATTTCCTTTGGAATCTCTTAAGCCATTAGAAATGTTCGGAGAAGAACCCGGCTCTTTCCAACCTTTCTCATTTAGGTTCCCCCCTATAAAGTACAACCCCCACCAAATGCAAAAAGAGGTGGGTTCCTACGAATTTTTAAAAACCTCGGAAAC
>JACPTH010000240.1 GCA_016192885.1 bacterium
AAAACGGATTACGAGAGACCATTCATTAGTCCAGGAAATGGTGGAGGCGGGTAAAATTACGGTTGATGAAGCTTTTAGCCATCCGAACAGAAACATTATCACTAAAGCGCTTGGCGTGGATGAAAAAGTTGAGGGAGATTTCGAGAGGTTTCCCCTTTTTAACGGAGATTTACTGCTTCTTTGTTCCGATGGTTTATGCGGTTTCGCCGAGGATAGTTTGATTCGAAAAGCATTCGTTGATTTGGCGGGGGAACCGCCAATACAGCTTTCTCCCTTGGCAAATCGATTCATCGAACTTGCGTATGCATGCGGAGGCGGTGACAACATTTCGGTAGCCCTTTATTGGCACCAAGAGAATTAGAATCATTCTCGAAATGTGGAAAAGAACTTATTAAATAAGCCCGAGGTAAACGAGCTACTTTTCTCTCATTCTATAGAACAACTCATCCTCCATAAGAATAAGATAATTTCATTTCTTCAGGATGAGCTAAAAAGGCGTTCGGAAGATAACAAGGTCGATCTTTCGCGTTCATTCAAAAAAATCGAAGAAGAAAACAGGCATTTAAAGATCCAACTTTCGCAGCTCTCAGATAAAACAGATACGCAAAAAGAACTTCTTCAAAAAATTGTTCAATTAGAAACCGAAGCACTTCACCTACGCGCGGAAAATTCTTTTCTAAAGAAACATATAACCGCCATGGAAAACCAACCTCCACCCCAGGAAAGGCCGATCGAGATAATTTCGGAACCCGAATTAAGCGCCCAAGAAACTTGTTCCCCCGCAATCGAATTAAACCGGCCAATTATTAATGATCCAGGCCCCTGTTCAACTCCATGTTTGGAGCTTCCAAAAAAACAAGAAAGCAGTGATGAAGAACCGCCTTCAAAAACTGTTGATGAGACCCGGAAACCACAAATTCGAGAAATTGCAAATATTCCAGCGGCTTTGCCCATTTGGGTTCCACCCCGTTCTTTGTGGTTAATCCCCTTTGAAAGGCGTGGATTAAAATTCTCCCCGTTTATTCAATTTAGAGAAATGAAGAAGGTTTCCTTCAAAAAAACTTCCTTTTGTCTTCCATTCCGGATCAAAACATTGTTTAAAACCTTCTTAACAGCCGCAACACGGCGGTCTTCTCCAATATTTAAAGACCCAAGCCTAGATTCCTTTAATTGCTTTGAAGGAAAATTCACGATGATCCCCCGGTTACCAAAATTTTGTTCTTCCGCTTTGTGTATTCCAGCCAATCATCCGGTTTTATCTCCGGCTTTATTTGGAGAAGCATCTTTCAAATTCGTAAAAACGGCTTTTCCTATACTTGGCAAATCCCTCGATTTTTACCTTTCTTATCTCTTTAATACAATTCGGGGGAAGTTTATAAAACAGGTCCACCTCCTCCCTCTTTTGATTCATTCAATTTATTTAAACCAAGCAAAAAAGCCTTTTGATTCTTTCTTTTACAAGAAAAGTAAAGTAATTCCGAACAGAAGCAATTTTCGCGAGTTGAAACTTCAAAAATCCGGAAAGAAAATTTTCACTGAGGTGAAATTCTCTTTAAAATCTTCAGATAACTTCATTGCAAGAATGATTCAAAGTACAGAGGAATCTTTAAGCGCAATTTCATCAATGCTTCAAAAACCGGACCCGACTAAATTCAATGATTGACATCAAACTCCATATTGTTGATTCAAGGTTGTTTGTGTCGGCCCCTATTCTTGATTGTCAAATAAAAAAATGCTAGCATCTTTCCCATGCCAGCTCAATCGCAGATTATTACCCCAAGCCTTTCTATCCAAGCGGGCACAAATAGAAGAATATCAAAAAAAATTGCACATTTTAAGTTAAGCAAAACGATGATTTTCATAGATACCCAGCGACTGTGAAACCTTTGTGTGATATTATTGACTGAGTTTGCGCCTGAATTTTGATTCTTAAAATTATATTCTCGATAGGGCAGGAGAGTTTATGAAGCGTACTTATTTACAGGATGAAGCGAACACCCACTACAACCTAGGAATTGCGTATTACACCAAGGGCCAATACGAAATGGCGATTACCGAATGGAATCAATCCCTTCGAAAAAGCCCTCAAAATGGTGACGCAAGATTTAAACTTGGAGTTGCTTATTATCAACTCAACCGCATTGACGAAGCCCTACGGGAGTGGGAGATGGCCGTTTCTCTCGACCCTCGTAATTTTGAGGTTATGCATAATTTAGGTATCGCCTACTACAACAAAGGTGATGACGCAAAGGCGATTGAGAATTGGGAGCAGTGTTTGGATATCCGTCCGCAAGACCCGGAAATTCACTTTAAGTTAGGAATCGCCTATTACAACCTTGGCAAGGAAGACAGGGCTATTTCCCTCTGGGAAAAAGCCGCGGAGCTTAACCCTGATGACGCCGATATTTTTTTCAGGTTGGGCGTTGCATACTACAACAAAGGGTTTGATGATAAATCCGTTCTCTCTTTCAGTAAAGCTATTGATTTAAATCCGAAAAACTCTGAAGCCCATAATAACCTTGCCATTGTTTACTACCGCCTCGAAATGTTTCCTCAAGCGGTTGAAGAATGGAAAAAAGCTCTTTCTCTAACTCCACGCCAACCTGATATCTACAACAATTTAGGAAACGCCTACAGCAAACTAAACCAACATCGAGAAGCTATCGAAACCTGGCAAAAAATCCTGGAAATAACCCCTCAAAACGCTGAAGTTTTTTTCAAGCTTGGCTCGGCATACGGAAAATTAGACGATCTTGACCGGGCGGTGGAATGCTGGCAGCAGTGCATTTCAATTAATCCTAATGATATTGAAGCCCATTACAATCTTGGAGTTGCCCACTACA
>JACPTH010000241.1 GCA_016192885.1 bacterium
ATTGGAACATCGAACATGCCAATTTGCTTAAGCTTGTTTTTGATAATAATCTTATCTATAAGGCTACCTTCTCGATTTTCTTCTCGGAGAGTTAAAATAGCCCGACATAAAGCTCTGGAATAACGCGAAGAGAAAAGGTCAACGATTAACCCCTTACTTGTAGCGCTCTCTAAAATATAACTGTCCGATAGAATTCCAACCAAAACGGCGCATTCCATCTCTTCATCCCCAAGACCCGTAACCGAAGAGGTAAATACGGCGGTCTCAATCTTCCTTTGGGGTTCGGGGTCTTCCTTCGGTATTTCGCGAGTATTTTTTGGGAGCGTATTTTTTATTGGTGAAAACGGCTCTTGAGAAGGAGGATCTTTTATTGCTCCAAGATTTACTGTTGAAACGGAGGGTGGCTTAATATGGTTGTTTTCAACCGGGCTTATTGGAGAAGGCGGAGTTTTGACCTTTAACTGGGCCATAATCGGGACACCCGCAAGACCGGGTTGGGGAACTTCTTTGTTATCTTCGGGGGTCGAGTTCATTTTTGGCTGGGGAGAGAAATTAGGCTGGGGAGGAGGATTTTGATTGAGAGCTTGCTTTTCATCGGGATCTTTCTTCAAAAGGCGATTTAACGAAAAACCTCCAGGGTTTCCTGCTTTTTCGCAGACAGGGCATTTCCCGCTTAAAGGCATCTCTCTATTACACTTTAGACATTTTGGCATAGAAGTTAACTCCTAAAAAGTTCTCGGGGTCATTTGAGAACCTGAAACTTAAAAAAACGTAGAATGCGATTTATCGTATCGAGGGAGTTTTGCATGCGCCAAGGCGCATTCTACTTGCATGCTAACTCTTATACGTATCATTGATAATTTTGCAAATCGTTAATGCTTATCCGACAAGGAGGCTGAAATGGCGCGTTCGCTCGCCCAGTTTTTAATGAACTTAATTTGTTCCGCCATTGTTCGAGATAAAGGTACCGTGCCTCTAATGATAGTATAGAGGTCATCCTGGTCCATCGTGCGATTTTGTTGAAACGCTTCAATCATACCGGCTTCGATTACGTGTTCTATTTCGGCGCCATTCCAAAATTCAGTTGCTACGCTGAGCATTGATAAATCATAATTTTCAGGGTTGTTTCCGCGACGGCGAAGATGCAAGCGAAGGATCTCTTCGCGTTCCTTATCATTAGGCAAATCTATGAAGAAAACTTGGTCAAATCGGCCCTTTCGAATAATTTCGGCAGGAAGCAGGTCGATTCGGTTCGCGGTGGCGGCAACGCTTCTTTCACGGAACTTCCGCTAATTCCGGCTTCAATTTCGTCAATCCATAATATTGCCGGGGATACGCTCTCCATCGTTCGGATTGCATAGTGAAAGACAGCTTCCGGAGTGCCATGGACCCCCGAATATACTTGATTCATATCTAAGCGAAAAAGAGGAAGGTTCCACAAGGAACTGATTATTTTTACGGAAAGGGATTTTCCGCAACCTGAAATTCCCATCATGAGAAGCCCGCGCGGCGGAGTCAAACCTGCGGAAGCTGCTTCAGGCGTAAAAAGCCGCTTTCGTTTGATCAACCATTCCTTTAAGTTTTGCAACCCTCCCAGATCTTTTAAGTCAAACTGCGGCCGAAAGTATTCTAAAATACCTTCTTTTCTGGTGAATTGTTCTTTTTCATCATGGAGATTCGTTATTATGCTTTCATCAATTACTTTTTGCCCCCAAAGAACTTTATTAAGGCCATGTTGAGCTTCAGAGGCGGTTAAACCTTGAAGAGTAACCGCGGCTTGGGTCATTTGGTCGGCTGAAAGCCGGACTTCCGCTCCTCGTTTGACGCAATTGTTAATGGTTCGTTGGAAAATCTCTTGAATCTCGGAAATGTCGGGAAGCCCAAATTCAATTAAATGTATATCTTTCCTAAAGTCGGAAGGAATTATGAAGTCTGTTCCAAGAAGAAAAAGGAAACGATTTTGCCCCAAAAATGTTTCCGCAACATTTCTAAGACGACGTTTTACCTCTGGGTTTGGAAGGAAGGATGACACATCTTTGAAAATAAAAAAACCCGGCCCTTCCTGTTTTTGGACCCAATCCAGGGCATCTTCTAATTTGGAAGTGGATTCAATTCTCTCGCCTTGCCGGGTTAATCCGTTTTGAAGATCCCATGGAAAAAAACAAGGGGTTTGATTGAATAAAGACTTGCACAACCCCGCAAGAGCCGCTTCAACTTGGTCTTCCTCCCAAGAGGAAATACCTACCAGGGGGTAACCGGCAACAAGAGCCTTTTTGATTGCGACAATGCTAGCTGAGCGGCTAATTCTTTTCATTTAAAACTGAGTGCTAGTATTTTGCGATAAGTTAGAACGCTGGAAAATAGTCACAACATCTCGTTTATGATTCTCATTCAACCGTTGCTGGTACAAATCTTTCTCGAAAAGTTCGGTGCAATAAATAAAGCCTCGAATAGGATCGTACAAGGTAGTTTTAAAAACTTCAATTCTAGTTGTTTTACTCATTTTTCCCTCATATAGTTAGAAGATAATCACTTTTTCCATTATACTATCTTCCAATTTTGATTCCAAGTAACATTGACTTCAAAAAATTCGAAAATCCATCTGGACGAAAAGATAAAAAGCCGGTAAATTTACAACATGTTAGGAAGTTTGTTGAAAAAAATCGATCTCGAATTGAAAGAATTATCCGCCAACCCTCAAAACATTAAGGATTATTCAAGATTTCATAAAGATGGAAAACAGCGATTAGGAATCGCAGCCTCGATTATTCGGAAACTTTCATCCAGATATTTCAAGGAAATCAAACACGAAGAGAAACAACTGATTCTATCATTGTGCACAAGAATGCTTGACGCCGGGAAATCGAGTTACATGGAAATTGCCTTCGACTGGGCCTTTCGCTTAGAAAAACATTATCAAAGCGAGGACTTTGAAATTTTTGAGAGTTGGCTTGAAAACCACGTCGATAATTGGGGCAGTTGCGATGATTTATGTACCCATGCTTTTGGAGCGTTTTTGTTCCGGTTCCCCGAATTTTTGCCTCGGGCCGAGCAATGGACAAAGTCAACAAGCAAATGGGTTCGCCGCGCTTCGGCTGTTGTTTTAATTTTTTCCCTTCGAAGAATGAAACACCTTAAGGAAGCCTTAAAAGTGGCAGAGAACCTTTTATCCGATTCCGAGGA
>JACPTH010000242.1 GCA_016192885.1 bacterium
AGTCTGGTTGGCTTTTTTATAATCTATGCAGAATTGAAAAAAATTCAATAAGGAAAGAAGGAGAATGAGTGTTGAAAATTTTTAATGGGTAATTCCTGGCATTTTGTAGCTCTCGAGCCAGAGCCCTGCCAACTGAAAAGATTGATGTGCTAATTTTTCCATAACGAAAGTGGCAGGGGGCATCTTTATTCATGGAAAACAAATACGTTGGGCCAATAATTTTGAGGTTTGGTTCAGGAAATTTTTCGTTTTCCAATTCAACTTTTTGCCTCGTAAGTGAACAAAAACCATCAGGAACGGAATCTACCGCAATTTCCTTCTTCGAAAGACAGTTGCTGAAGTTTGATTCCATCAAGGGGTCAAAAATTCGATTTTCGAATTGAGCCCAATCGGCTAAATCAAAACAAATAGGCACGTCGAGTTTATCAAAATCACCTTTCCTCTTATTCCATTTTCCTGCAGTTTTTTAAGATCATTAGAAGAAATGCCTTTCCTATTTTCGATCGAAGGCAAGCTCCAAATCGGAATTTTTTAATTAATAATCGGAAAACTCCTTTGATTATCCGGCATGACCTTCCACATTTTTCCCATCTTTTCAGGGTCACAATATTCGACTAAAGCTATCTGAGATTCCGGACTAATTCCTACAATCAAACCTTCATCTTTTTTTGATTTCTTTATCCATGGGTGAATATTTGAGATGAGACAGCCAGTGCGTTTTAAGCTTTCCAAAAGGATAAAAGATTCGTTAAGCATATTTGAGGACACCCTCTTTAATTTCAACGTTTTGCCTAAATATTGGCATCACTTTCCCCTCAACTGGACTGTCAAAAACCGAATGCAATAAAGAAGGTAAAATTTGGTTGATTTCTTTATTTACAATGGTTTCAGGTCGAAATATGCCAACGTAAGAAGGAACAAATTCTTTCCAACCGAGACATGGAGTATAAAAACATTGGCCCCTCTTCAATCGCCGCAAAAAAACTTCCTGGAGAGCATGAAGGTGATTTACCGGAATTGGCGGGTTTTTCATAGGTTTTATTTCACCATAAATTCGGTAGCAAACATTTATTAAAATTGTCGCCGGAAGTTGATATGAACTTTTCTTCTCAATTTGGCTGCCCTTTCTAAGAGGCCCACCATAGTTTGTTACATATTTGTGGAATCGAATTGGGGAGCAAATTTCGACTTTGATTGGGCAAATATATGCACTTCTTAGCCTAGCTATTGCCTCAAACATTCCCTTTGCAGCAGAAAAAGTCGGAATAGGGTAAGAAATGGGTGCGGCTCCCGAATCAGGTCTAGTAAACATGGCAGCCGGGCCAGCTATTTCAAATTCAACCAAACATTCTTTTTCCATGTTTATCTCTCCTTATTCAGAATGGGATTTCTCTCCCGAATTAAGTCACAAAATATTCTTGTATTTTTGCAACAACCGCGAAGGGAGATAATTGCCATGAAGTCGGGTCGGGGTTGTTTTCGCGGGAGTGGGCGTAGAATTGTGTATCGGCTTTTCTCATTGAGCCTCTAAATTGTCGGGTCTTTATTCTTAAGTTTCTATTGAATAGCACGCAAATGCAAGGAGATTTTGAGAGTAGGAAGGGCAGCGATTCTCGATGGGGATCACTTTGCGTGAAACGCTGGCAGCTCAACTGCCGATCCCTGCTGACCCGGGGAGCGGAATTGCCGGTGTTTGAGATTTTAAAATATCCGATTTATCGTCGGTGTAGGGGCGCAGCTTGCTGCGCCCGAAACTTATGATGAAAAACTTCCCTCAAAGCTTACATGGTTGTAAGCTTTCGGGGGTGAGACGAAAAAATCGCGATGTTTTTAAATCGAAGTTACCGGAGCAATCGGCGTGAAACGATTCGTGCGAGGAGTCAGGGGATCTAAGTTAGCTGCCAGTGCGGCTCAGAGAGAAGATTTCCCTTGCCCGAGAATTGCTTTAGGGAGGGAAGGATGGTTGTGCGAAAAAGGATTTCCTGTTACGATTGTAGCTTGCGGACGAAAAAATGTTTACGTTGATCTTAGAAATTCTTTCTGGAATTAGGAAGGCAGGCGCGGTAACCCAAGCTTTTTCGGGCGTTATTGAAACTATGATCCCAGAACGCGCGGAGCAAGGGCTTCAGCTCCAAAGACGCCTGAAATCCCTGCCGTAAGGAAGACTCATTCATCGCATGCTTTCCGATTTTTCAAATGCTTTGCGGGGATACCATGCGCTTTTGCGCGGGGTCGTCGAAATTCTTGAAATTTTCCCTCCAAGACGGCTTGACAAAGAGGAGGCGGTCTTAAGAAAAGGCTTCTACCAGCCGATTACTCCAATCACCGGAAATACTGTTTGGGTCCACGGCGCTTCACTCGGGGAAATAATCACCTTAAGACCGTTTCTTTCCCGAATTTCTCAACGTTTCGGGCCTGAAAAGATCCTTGCAACCTCAACTACCGCGGACGGGTTAAAACAACTAAAAAATGAAAATCTTGTCGGTCACGCGACTTTCCTGCCAATTGAGATCCCCGAGTTCGTCGAACCCTTTCTTGACAGAACGAAACCAGGTCTTGTACTTTTTAGCGAAACGGAAATTTGGCCCCTATTGCTTGCGATTTTGTCCAGGCGCGGAATTCCATATGGAATCATTAATGCGAGAATTAACCCCAGAACGGTCAAATGTCTGAAGCTTTTGAGGTCGTTATTTTCGAACGGAGTTGAAGGTTTATCTTTCGTTTTTCCCCAAAACCGTCAATACGCGGCTCGATTTAATTCTTTGGGTGTTTCAAAAGACAAAATTCAAGTTTTGGGAAGTTTTAAATACGATATCTTCCCCCCCCATTTTTGCAAATCCAAGCTCCGAGAGAAACTTGGTATACCAATCGGGCGGGCGGTGTTTTGTTTTGGCTCAACCAGGTCTGGTGAGGAATCGATCATTTTGGATGCGCTTGAACCGCTTTGGTCCCGTATTAGCGCAACTGTCGTAATAGCCCCAAGACATCTCGAACGCGTTCCTGAAGTGGAAAGACTTTTATCAGATCGAAATATTGATTTTACGAGATTGAGTAAACATAAATCTCCCACCCCTCATGTTCTTCTAGTTGATGTTTTGGGAGAACTCCGCAACATTTTCGCAGTTTCAGACCTTGCCTTTGTTGGCGGAAGCCTTGCGCCATTCGGGGGCCACAATGTAATGGAACCCGCCGCTTTTTCCGTACCGGTTATTTCGGGGCCGTTCACGGAAAATTTTCGTTCCGAAATTCAAGCTCTGAAGGGGTTGAATGCCCTGATTGAAGTGTTCGACCGAAAAACTTTAACCGAAGCCCTACGCCGTTTTATCGTTTCCCCTGAATCGTTTAAGGAATACGGTTTTCGTGCCAATGAGGTGTTGAAACGCATGGCCGGGGCATCCCAACGGACCGAATCGATGCTTGATAAACTCAATCTTTTTCCCAAATGCCTGTTGAAATCTTAATTAGACTTACGGCCTTAGGAGACGTATTATTGGCTGTTCCGACCGCTCGAGCATTGGCGCAAAATGGGGCTGAAGTGCATTGGGTGCTTTCTTCCAAATGGGCGGAAATTTCCCCTTTTCTTCCCGCTACGCGAGTCCATACTCTTAACGGGATTTCAGATCTGCCTTTTTTATCGCGGCGTTTGCGCGCATTGAAACCCATTAAGACTTATGATTTACAGGGAAAGGTGATTTCCAATTTGCTTGCTCTATTTTTGGGAGCACCATCAAAATATTATTCAAAACGAAGCCTCAGAGAATCTTTTAGAATCGCTTTAGGAAGATACCCGCTCGAATGCTCCCCTAACCCGGTTTGGAAGCGCTATCTCAATACGATTGGTAATCCCGACCAGCTTCCGGATGCAAGACTAACCATTCCTGAAAACTATCTTGCTTATTGCAAAAAATGGCTTTCTGAAAGCATCCCCTATCGTCCGGAAAACCTGGTTCTTTTCCATCCCGGCGCTTCAAAACCCGGCAAGGTCCTTCCCCCCGAAGCTTGTCAGAAAATTATTCCTTCACAGAATTTTCCCGTTGCTTTGATTGGAGATAAAGTTATTCCAATTTCTTTCTCTCCAACTGTCGATCTTAGGGGGAAAATTCCCCTTAGCATTTTGCCGGGATTCATGGCTTTATCTCGGGGGGTTATTTCAACTGATTCAGGGCCGATGCACCTTGCTCGCGCCATGGATTGCAGATTGGTTGGGATTTTTGTTCAAGCGCATCCAAATTTTGGTTTTAGTCCGATTCCAAGTTCGAAAACAAAAATAATCTCTGGGAATTTATCTTGCCAACCATGCTCTCCTCATGGCGAGCGTTCCGCATGCCCAAAAGGTGATTGGGAATGCCGAAACCTGAATTGGAAAGCCATATCCGAAGATATCAAAGACTTCCTTAATCAGTAATGTTTTCTTAAGTTAATGAATGCAAAAAATCTTGTAATTGGGCTCAATTGGGTGGGAGATGTTCTCCTGTCGTTCCCAGCCATTTACGACATGGGCATCAATGAGAAAGTGGATATTATAACCCGCCCCCACCTTTCGGAGCTTTACAGGCTTCATCCTTCGGTTGGAAAGGTTTGGAAAGTCGAAACAAAACGTCCTTTGTGGGAGTTTATGACCCCACTCCTTGCGGTTAGAAAAATGCGATACGACAAAATAGTTGTACTTCCAAGATCATTTCGCTCCGGAATGGCTTCCTTTATTTGCGGCGGAAAGGAAAGAATCGGCTATCGCGGGGAATTACGTGATTTATTGCTTAACAAAGCGGTTTCTTTGCCCCAAAATTACGAAAAAATTCACGAAAGTCAGCTTCATTCATTTCTGGTTTCAAAAGCCGGATTTAAGGCTTTTGGGAAAAAGTTGATTCCTGAAAAAGAATGTCTTAAGCCTCCAGATGGCCCCCTAAAGCA
>JACPTH010000243.1 GCA_016192885.1 bacterium
AACAACCAACTGACTAAGACTAAATTCACCGAGGAAGTATTCCAGCTTTCTTAATTCCGAATGGAAAAACGTTGGAATGTATACACCTTACCGATTTTCTCGTCAAATGGAAAAAATTGGAAAAGAATGGGTTTTATAAAGATTTGGGAATTATTTTAACCTAGCCCCGGCTTTCCGCATTTCTTGCATGGCATTTCACGGTTAATCTTTACTTTACAAAATTTTCAAACACAAATTTATTTTACAAGCTCTTTGCCTACCTTCCAGGCGTTTGAAATTTTACTCCCAAGGTTCCAATAACTCGTACCGTCCATAACGAAAAGGATAGGTTGTACTTTAGAAATATCCATCTTGCCGTCAACCAAAAATTCATCGCCGCAAAAAGTTTCCACGATTTCGCCAAGGAAAACCTCGTGCTTGGGAAACTCAATCGTTTGAATAAGTTTGCACTCCATGTTAATAGGGCACTCAAGAATCATTGGGGCGGTTTTAAGAGAACCATAAAAGGCTTCAAAAACTTTGGATTTGTCCGTGGTTTCGCCTGAAACCATTCCAGCGAAATCAGTCTCCTTTACCAAGCCCTCTTTCGGAATATTCACGCTAAAGGTTTTGTTTTCTTTTATTCCTTTGTTTGTATAATGAACTTTCGCCAAACTTATCGAAATGGTCGAAAAATCCATAATGCCAACGTGAGCAATCGTATTGAAGTTGGGTTTACCATTGACCTGAGCTCCAATTATGGTGATAGGCATTGGGTAAAGGCAATTCTTTGAACCAAGGGAAACTTTCATGGACAACTCCTTAGGGAAAGCAATTTTAGGGAATTATACCTCAAGAACGCACCTAAATACAGCGGTTTGTCGGTGAGAGTTTAACGAATTAAACGGGAATGAATTTAGATCCTATGACCCTTGCATTTCAAGTTCGGTTCATTTAAAAAAAAGAGAAAGTGGGTAACATTTTAGCAACTTGCAAAATTGTTTTGAAAAGCGTTAATAATCAGGGGTTGCGCAGGCTTTATGCCTGCGAAGCCGAGATTTCGCAAACTAAAGTTTGCGGCTACCAATGCATGCTTTCTAATAATTTTGCCAAGCGCTAAAATGTTACGAAAGTGGTTTATTTTTGCAAAGCGGTCCCAACATAGAGATCGTGGGAAAATCTCCCAGCTAAGTTGGTTGCTTTCACGCCGCGCCCTTGGCCTCCGCCGACAAGAACCACAAGACTTAATTCGCGGCCGGCGGCTTTTGTAAAACCTCCAAACCATGTGAAGAGCAATTTTGGATCCAACCCGGTTAAGGTCCCGGTTTTTCCGCCGCAAAGATGTGCCAACTCAGGAACATCTTTATACATGTTGAATCCCTTCCGGCCTGTGCCATGAGTGATGGTCATTCGCATCATTTCGTGAATCGTTGCGGCCGTTGTGCTCGAAATCGGTTGGCCAAGCTGAAAAGGTTTTCGCCGAAAAACAACTTTTCCTCGATGAACAACGGTTTCAACAAGATACGGTTTCATTAACTTCCCGTTTGTTAAAATCGTTGAGATAATCGAGGAAACGTGAATCGGGCTTATCTCTACATTTTTGTTCAAACCAGCCGCTGTTTGCCCTACCAAACCGGCCTTATCAGGAACAACGCCGACCGATTGGGAAACCGGTAAATCAAAATAAAACGGCTTGTTAAATCCGAAAGAGTTCGCGAAATTTTGAAGGATATTAGCTCCTACGGCCCTTCCGACGGCCCCAAAAACTCCGTTATGGGAAGTCGCAAAAGCCCGCCAAAATTCTATGGTTGCTTTCTTCCCAACTTTAAACCGGCTCGAAGGCGTAACAAGCTTTCTTTCAAAACCTGCGGATGCAGTGATGATTTTGAAAAGAGATGCAACGGGGAAGGTTGCCTTTAGCGCCCAGTTATTCATTGAAAAATCGCGGTCGCTTGGTGAAATGGCTCGGTGCCCGTCGAAGGATGTCATGGCAAAAACCGCTCCGGTGACCGGATCTTCAATGATTGCCGCTCCAATTTTACAGGAAAACCTGTTAAATAGAGTCTCTAAAGCCCGTTGAAGAGCGGGACGAATCGTTAAAACAAGGTCGGTTTCGGAATCATATTTGACCACAAAACGATCAAGGGCGGAATTATACACCCACGGTCTTTCGGGAATGGATTTGATCAAAGAAAGAATTGAAACCTTCCCTCCCACAAACCCCGAATTACTAGTTGAAATTTTAGGGACATCTTGGTTGGTTTCCTTCGAAACTATCGAGGAAGGGCTAAGGCTTGGAGCTAGCTTCTCTTGGGTCGATGATAGCATCAGATCGCTTTTTACTCCCAAGGCTTGAGCCGGAACCGGCTTAACAATTTTTGAAGTTTGGACGATGGGGGATTTTTTTGAAACACCAAGCCTTTCGAGATTTCGAGACCTTTCTTGAGCGGTCAACCCTGGTATTCCAGGTTTTTCGATCGGTTTCTTTTCATTTGCATACCCATCGAGAACCGGTCCTGAAGAGGAAATATGGGATCCCACTTGCTTTTCTAGGCCCGGAAATGATTTGGTTTCGGAGGATTGAACCTTTGTAGAGGAACTTGACAATTCGGAAGCCACCCTGGATTCTTTTCCTTGGAACTGAATCGCGACAATCCTGGATGGGTCACCCTTTTCCTTTGCTAAAGGTTTTAAAACAATCTTTCCTGTTTTATAAAGGGGTTTACCATCTTTTTCGGAAACATAAAAGATAAGCGCATCAAGGATAGAGGAATCTATCGCCAAACTCATAAACAGGAGATAGCCGATGATGCATAAATAACTTATCGGTTTTGTTGAAGAAATCATTGGACAACAAACTACCTTAACTGTTTAAAATTGTGGAAAGCCGATCAGGAATTTAATTCTTCGATCACAGGTTTTGATTCAAAACCGCTGAAATTCTAGGAATCAACAAACTACTTCCGCATTGAAGATTTCCCGGGTCAGTAACCCGATTGATTCTCACGAGCGCCGGAACCATTCGCGTATTTCCAAAAATTTTCTTGGAAATTGTTCGGAGGGTGTCTCCCTTGGAAATTTTGTATTCCAGAAAACGCTTTCCGGTGTCTTGAATGTTTGGAGAAACATTAACGGTTTTCTTTTGGGGTGCAGGAATTTTTGAAAGAATTTTTGAATTTGCGAAATTCTTCCTGGGGAAAGTTTTCGATGGCTCTGAGGTTGCTTTTTTTCCCAATACTTGGCTTGAGCCATCAACCAACGTTTCAATTCTTCCAATCAATAGTGGCGATGCCGGTCGATCAACGCTCTTACTAGAGGCTACCGCCGGCCCAATATCTCCGTGAATTCGAAAAGCAAAAATTGTCTGGAGAACGAAAAGTCCGATTACGAAAAATAAAAACAACCCATTTGATTGCCCAGTTGATTGCCCATTTGATTGCCCATTTGATTGATTGGGTTTTTCAATTTTTTCCCATCTGTCATCCATCGGCGGCGAACCTCCTAAGGGATTAATCAAATTATCGACAACCGCAACTCGTTCATTAAGCCCATTTGCATTTTATTGCCAACAAAGAAAAACCGTATCTTCTCAATAAAAGGGGGCACGCGCCCCCTCTCGACACGCGAAATAAATTCGCGCGTCTTACTTCCCCCAGTCGGTCGCGGTGCGTCCTCCGAAAATATGTTCTCCACTTTACCGATAATTTTCATTTTACCCCGAATTATTGAGGTGATACGAAAAACCAAACCTTAAGAAGCGACTTGGGGGTTCCTTAATTCTCCCATGGATAAATTATCAAAAATCATCAATCCGTATCCTATTATAAGCACATAAATGAAAATTACGAAGTGAAAAAAAAGACCGTAAGCCCCAGCCACTTCCCTCGAAACTGACAGAAAATCCGATAGGGCAAAAATGCAAGCCCATTCAAAAAAACCGATCATCCCAGGGCTTGCCGGTAGCATAGCTCCCAAAGAAAGAATCGCCAAAAGCAAAATCGCCGCACTTGGCCCTAAATTAAGATCGAAAATTCCAAAACTCAACCAAACCGTAAAAATTGAGATTCCCCAGGAAAAATAGGAGAGAAGCAAAGCTGTTAAAAACAGGCTAGGTTGCTTTACTAGCGAAAACCCCTCCGTAAAGCTTAATTTTAAGGAAAAAACTTTTTCTCTCC
The DNA here is from genome assembly GCA_016192885.1 of bacterium. Taxonomy (GTDB): domain Bacteria; phylum Muiribacteriota; class Ozemobacteria; order Ozemobacterales; family Ozemobacteraceae; genus JACPTH01. The sequence continues at coordinate 4,155 of JACPTH010000243.1, forward strand.
ACTTTTCAGAAAGCGGATAAACAATCACCTTCAATATCGCATCAAACCAAGAAACCTTAAACTGCAAAACAATTATGAAAGCAAGAACAACCGCATAAAACAGAACCGCTAAAAAACAAGCGATTTGGAATTCCTGTCCAAGGGGAAAAAGCAAAAAAGCTAAAAGAATAATACTGATAACCACAACCCCATCTAAAAACCTCTCTAATACAATTGACCCAAAAGCCTCACTGGCTCTAGTGTTGCTCCTTCGATTTAGATAGAAAGCTCGCACGAACTCACCAGCGCGAGCGGGGAAAAGATTGTTAAAAAGATAACCCACCACAACTCCAACATACAAATGAAAGAAACGTATTTCCCGAGAATGCAAAATAACTTTCCATCGGAAAGCCCTTGTTAAATGTTCAAATGTTAGCGAGACGATACAAAGCAAAAGGGCTTTTGGGTAAATTTGAGCGATAAGAGAGGGAATTTTACTTAAATCAATTTTTCTAAAGGCCAACCATAAAAAAAAGAAGCCGATTGCAAAACCGAAGATTTTCTTTAAATTTGAGGACATTGAAAAATGTTAGCACCTAAATAACCGAACAACAAGCCCTAAAATAGACGAGGGCTCAGCGGTCAGCTTCAGCATTCAGAAAAAACCTAAGGAAACTTGTTTCCATGCACAGTTTCAGCGAACAAAAACTTTGATAACCCTTTGGGGCGGGGGAATCGCATTAAATCCGCGAAACCACATACGATGCCGAGCGAAGCTCAATCGAAGGTTGAAAACCGCTAGCATCCCATGTGTTTTAAGCTGACATCTGATGGCGGATGGCTGAACGCCTACCGATTATAAACGTGGCAACAATCGGAAAAAGCCACCACCAATTCTCAAACCTTGAAGCTTGAAACCAGCCACCCACAGGCTCAAAAGGCGGGAAGTGAACCGTACCAAGCAAAACTCCTAAACCCTGACACAGGAAATCAAGGTATATTCCAAAAAACAAATTCCCCGTTCTTGAAACATGCTCGGAAATAGCTTTCCCGAACAAAACCAAGAAAATCCTTCCCAAAATGTCAATTGAAACGCTTCCCCGGAAAAAGGCGTAGGAGAAACCGCAAAACCAATGACTCATTCTTGGGAACCCGCACTTCCACCGAATGGAAAACCTCCAGAAAATTATGCCAGTTGCAAATATGTTCAAAATAACCAAAAGTCCAACGATAAAAAATTCATCGATTTCTACTCCGGAATACCTACCTGAATTTTTTGCAATAGCCATGAAAGTCGGAAAAAGAGAACAAAAAACAGTTAACAATAGAAACCGAAAAGGAATTCCATTTTCTTTCAGAAGATTGGAACGGCTACCCTTTGCATCCCATTTCCCTAACTGCCATGAAAGTCCTACCAATCCTAAAACGCTAATTACCTCCGCAAGCACTATTCGAAAGAAATCAGGGACCGCCGCAATGCCCCCATAAGGCATACCCGAGATAATAAGGAATACCCGAGATAAGTAAAAATCGAATAAACCATTGCCAACCCAAGCAAAAAATCGCCACCATCCCCCATCGAAAACCCAAACCCGATTCTTTATCAGGGTGCCACGCTTTCCAAGCCCATTTTTTTACCGCAGTTCGCAATCTCCTGTACATGCTTAACAACCCATAACCGAGGATAAAAGCCGTGATATGCGGGAAACCGTAGATTCTCTCGCGAAACTGCTGAACCCTGGGTATTTCATTTTCGCAAAATTGTGCGGTATCCTTGACCTCCTTGGAAAGAGAAACTAGCGAAGTGTGATTATGCCTCCTTCGAATTTGAGAAAGCCAAAAAAGCGCTTCATTTGGGTGTTTAATTGAAAGACATTGCCGAATTTTCTTCTCGTAAATCTCTCTTTCTAAACTTTCCAATTCTTGGATCTTTCCAAGCAAAATTTCCGATTTTCTAATTAGCGGGAGAACTTCGGATGGAGGTCGATTCCCGGCTAACCAACGTAGTTTACCGACAATCAGCTTTCGAGGAATCCGCGACAGCACCTTACTTTTTACAAAATCGCAAAGGCACTCCGATTGAAAAAGCTCCACCGGAACGCCGAATTCTAGCATAAATACCGACCGAAAAGGCCTCCCTTGCCTTAAGCCGGATATAACCCGCCTAACTCCTTCCCATTCATATTTTTCCAAAAACTTGTGAAAAGCATGCCTTCCTTGCAGCTCAACAAAAGAATTGTCCCATGAAAAAGCCGGAGACAATTGATCGAAGGTTACGACTGCAGAATCTAAAACAAGATCATTCATCCAACGACCAGAGTAATCTTCTAAAATTTGCCCTGCTAACTCTTCGGCCATTCCCTCATTAAACCAGCGGTGACAGTCAACCGGGAAACCAGGAATCAAAGCCCAAAGCAGGTACAAGTGGGTCAATTCATGGAAAAGCGCTCTGAACGGGTCTTCACTTTGAGGGTCCAACGCCATTGTAATTCCGGAAAATTGCCCCTCCGCGCTCTCGATAGGTCTTAATTCTACGAACGGATGCAAAGGAACCGGAGAAAGCTTCCTTGAAAGAAAACTTACTCCGCTAGCGATTTTCATTTTCCATAAGGACTGGTCGATTTCTTTAGGGGAAACCACCCAAATGGGGCCGGCCCAAAAAGCTGTGCCCGAATCATGTAAAGCCCTGGAATCTTCAGCAGATTGAAAAGCTCTATCGATCTTATCATTTGAAACAAGTAACTTTGGAGATCTCTGGTAAGCCCAACCGGAAAGGCTTTCCAATGCAAAAAACCCGCAAATGATGCCAATTGCCGGGAAAAAACCCAAGGAAAAACACCCGACCAGACCAACATCCCAAAGGAAAGTTCTTAGTTTTCCCCAAAAGCGGCTAATAGTTGTTGATTACCTCTTTGGGGTCTTTCCAACGGCGATCAAGATTGGATTGAACCGCGGATTGAATGGTCACCGACATTTTCTGATCGTGAATTTGAACGATTTTGCTTCCGTCCGGGACCACTCCAATTTTTAGCTCGATTAAAACGCTTGAAGCGGAAACCATAGCCATTTTCAATTCTTCAACTTTATCCGAAAGAAGCCGAGTTCCGCCATCCGGCCCGCTTACCTTTCTTGAAAGAGACTTTTGGGCCGCATCAAAAAGATATTCCACTTTTTTCACCGCATTTGGAGTGCTTTTTTCCGGAATGTTCATTTCCCAACCTCCGGTCGTAGCTTTAAAAGAACAACTATAGGTGGCATTGACGGTGTTAAATTCCGTGACCGCGCTTGAAATATCTCTTTCAAGGGTTCTTATTATTATTTCAGCTTGATCTTTCGCGGCTGCCTTTGCGTTTGCGAAAGCTTGCGTTGAGGAAGCTCGCGTTAATATTCCGTACAAGGCTCCGGCAACAATTCCGAAAACAAGAATTGCGATCAGGGTTTCAAGAAGCGTAAAAGCTTTTGATTTGATATTTGATTTCACGGTTTTACTTGAAGAAAAGTAATCTCTTCCGACTTAATCTTGTTATCGTTAGCGGTCCAGGTGACCGTTCCTTTACATTCTATGACCGTTTCACTTGAGTTAGTAAATCGAAGCTGAACTTTTAAATTGAAATCCTTGAACTTCTTTTGGTTGTCCAAAACTTGTTGAAGTGTACCCGGAAAACCGCCGCTCATTTCTTGAAATGTGGTTCCCCCCGGGAATAAAGCTTTCAGCTCTTTGAATGGAACGCTACCAACCTCTTGCCGCAATGACTCCAGGATTTTTCTCGCCATCGAAAGTTTCGTTGTATCAATTTCTTGGGCCGCGGTACTAGTTAAGCTTCGATAAATTGGAACTATCGCAATTACCAATAAAAAACAGGATACTAATACTTCAAGGAGAGAGAAACCTTTTTTCAAATTCTTTAAATCAATTCTTTTGATATTCAAAGCGCGTCCACCTTTTCCCTAAGGAAACATAATAACGCTTCGGTTCAAATTTTCCAACATCGCGGTAAACAGACATTGGTGAAACTCGACATGCGGCGGAATTATACTGGACCTCTAAACTTTCAACAGTCTCTCGATGAAATTGATTTACCACCAAATTACCGTCAATGACAACTTTATTTCCGGCTTGATTTTGCGGGCTAAAATTGGAAAAACAAGACGCCTGAATAAGATTGCACCCCGATTTAATATCAATGTTTCCCATCCGCGCGATTAAGGAAAAAACGGTATTCGAATCATTTCGCGTAATATTTTCGCTGACTTCTATTCTTTCTTTTGCCACAAGAACCCCTGTTCCGCTAACTTTAAACGGGTTACTGATAGTTAAATCACCCTTGATATAGGTCACTCCCGAAGCCAAATATACCCCGCCGACAAATCGTTCCGAATCCGCCCAAAACTCCGCTTCATTTTCGTAAAAATAATTCGCCTTTTTTGCGTACTGAAGCGGGCTATAAAGATTCGCGGGCATATTTTCAGGGTCTTGCGGGGACCATTCCGCGCTTCCGGTATGCGACGGAATCCCGGGAAGCCCGTACGCAACTTTTTTTACTCTATATTCCATTTCAGTGACAGTTTTGTCCTTGGGGGTAACAGCCCGCCCCTTCGGGTCAACTCGAAAGTCGAATGTGGCATAACGCATGTCCAAAAAGGCTTCCGCCTTGAGGGAAAGTGGATACTCAAAATGCCCGTCACCAAACAAAAGAACCGGCCCCGAAAGAACGGTCGCGAATGCCAGCAATTCTTCCAGCGCTTTCAACCCTTTAACGGGGGGAGGTGTCAAATCGGAAGGATTTAACAGAACAAAGTCAAAAGGTCGAGGCGGTGTTTTGTCTTTCCATTGAAAGTGAATTATTCCGTTGTACGTTGGAGGACCGCATTTCTCCATCAACAAGGCGTTAAATTCAGTAAGGGTGGGCTCATCCGCGGTACCTAGGAAAGTGTCGATTTCCATTTTTTGCGAGGAGTTAATCCTAATCATTCCAGGCAATTGCAAATTGGGGGTGCTCGTGACCCTAAAACCCGTCATTGCATCATAGCTTCCTTTACTTGATGTAGGTGTTTTCTTTGGAATGTTATGAATGCTAATGGTTGCTAACCCTGCATCCCATGCAATAGGGTCAGTGAGCTTAAATTTGAGGTCAGAATTATTGGACAAAAGAGTTTGTTCAGCGGCCGTTTCCCCAGGAAGCGTAGAATTCGCTACAAAAAAAGAATACTCAGGGGCCGGAGGTTGCATGTCGGAAACTTTAAACTCCCTATCGGCGAATAGAACTCTTTTTATCTCCTCACCTGAGGCACCATGAGGTTTATATTTCACTGTAGCTTGAAGTTGAATAATCCCCATTTTCTCGACAACCAAGGGTTCAGGGGAAAAATAATCCGGGCTAATAAGGTTTTTAATGCTTCGCAACCCCGTATCAAACCTGGTTTTGGCCTCAGAATGAAAAGACTGTACTCGCCAATTCGCCCCACCATTAAACGGGGATTCCAGAGAAAGTTTCAAGATTTCCGGAAGGGTGAAATTTGAGCTTGGGGGAAGATTAACGTACCCTTTCAAGATTGTGTCAAAATCAAAATCCCCTGACTTTGAATACAAACCTCCTAGAGCTTCAATTTCATAATGAAGTTTTGTTTTTCCGTCTTTCTTCAATTTGACCTCGCCTCCGACTCCGCTAATATCATGCGTGTCGGTAATACCGGTACTCCGATCGTCCGGGGGAGATTTGGGAAGATTGTATTCAAGCGCATAGCTGCTTTGAAGCCCATCAATGGTATGAGTTCCTCCGGGGGGGTTTCCGATTTTGTCGAGGAATTCCGCTTCAACTCCGTGAGGTTTTTTGGCCTTAATCGAAACTCCGACAACCGGGTAATTGGGCTTGAGGGAAGTAATTGCTCCTGCGGAAATTACTTTGGCGTAAAGTTTAACTTCTACTCGAGACGAACCACCCATATCATCAATCATGCTTTGCATTTGTTGAATCAA
>JACPTH010000177.1 GCA_016192885.1 bacterium
CCGGTTGAAACCGCCCCGCGAATATCTCCGATTATCCCCGACATGGCTAAGCCCTTTTGCCCCTGGCGGATTACGTCTAGGAGTTTTTCCAATTCCCCATGAACCATTGCTGCGGTCGGGTATCTTTGCTCAGGATCTTTTGAAAGCAATTTCAAAATAATCTGCTCAAGTTTTTGAGGAATTTCAGGTTGAAGTTGCCTAGGGGGCGGAAAGTTCCATTTGGTTTGTGCGATAAAAATCTCAATTTCGCTTTTTCCCCGAAACGGCAAGTTTCCCGTTAACTTCTCATACATTACGACGCCGAACGAAAAAAGGTCGGATTTATAATCGACGGGTTTGCTTGTTAATTGCTCTGGGCTTGCATACACCATTGTGTACAACCTTTCCCCGGGTTCATCGAAATCTTTGTCATTTTTTAAAGATTTTGCAATTCCGAAATCAATGAAGCGAGGGAAGTGATTGGAACCTTGGAGAATGATGTTCTGAGGCTTAATATCCCTATGAACGAGCTGTTGTTTGTGGATGTAATCAAGCGCGGAAAAACAGTTAATAAAAATGGAAAGGTAATCCTCCATGGTAGGAAGATCTTTTCCCATAGCAATGTTTGTCATCGTATGGCTTCTAGGAAGGGAATCTAATGAAATCCCGCTAATATATTCCATGGCAAGAAAATGGCATTGACCTTCTTGCCCCGCTTCAACAAATTTTACTATATTCGGGTGGTTTAGATTCCTAAGGATGTGACCTTCGGCTTTGAACCTTATAAGAATTGGCTCAATGTGGGTGCATTCAGGGGAAAGAATCTTTATGGCGACAGGTTTTTGGGATTTAACTTCGTAGCCGTTGTAGACGTAACCCATTCCTCCGCAGCCGATTAGGTCGAGGAGTTGATAGTGTTGCAGCTCCGGGGTGTAATCAGACATGATTCGTCATCAAAGAGAAAAGGGCTATTGGAAATTTACCTCCCAAAAAAACTTTGATTGAATTAAAAACCCAAGGGAAAAATCGAATAGGACCCGCGGAGTTCAAATTGGGGGCCAAATGAGGAACTCAGGATTCCCCTTTTTTGCTTCCCGAGATAAAATCGATGCGCTCTTGAGCGTTTTTGGCGATTTTGGAATTGGGTTTTAAACGAATTACTTCGTTCCATTCCTTTTGAGCTTCTTGTTGCATTCCCTTTTTAAAATAACTATTTGCAAGATAGTAATGTTGGTTTTCATTGTTTGGTTTTATTGCTAAAGCTTTCTTATATGTTTCGATGGCTTTGTTAATATCATTGTTGCTATAATACATGAATGCGAGCCAATCAAGCAAATCAACGTTGTTAGGGTCGGAAACGAGAAGTTTTTCAACTTCGCTGATACCTTCTCCGGTTCCGGCTGTATATTTGGTTAACAGCTCTTCCTCTTCTTGCTTCATTTGCTTCTGAAGATCGTTGCCGGAGATAACCTGTTTAAACCGCTTAAGCGCCGCCGATTCTTTGTTTTCCCCCGAATCAGCCCCCTGAGCCTGAGATTCTGCATTTGGTTGCGCGGTTGTTTGACCGGGTTTGTCTTTAACGGCAACCAGAATAATAATAATCGCAAGCAACAATACCACTCCCACAACGATGAGAACCGTTACCATATCCATAGACCTGTGCAACCTCCTAGATTGCTTATTTTTACCGTATTTTACGGTGGTTTACCATATGTTTCAACCGTTTTATTTTAGAATGATAATATTTTTGTTCCTTGCCACCATTCGGAAATGCAGGCTTTAAATCGAGAAAAGGAAAATTGCCCGGGAAAAGAAACAGGAACTTCATTAAAGCGAAAAATGACGGCCGTAGCGTTATCTTTTCCCCCCGCCTTGATTGAATCTTTTATAAGAAGTTTTGGAATCTCATCAAGGTAAGTATTTTCCAGGCCGCGTTGAATCTGTTCTTCCGGAACTTGGTTGTAGATGCCATCGGAACATAATATAAACGTATCCCCAGGTTGCAAGTCAATAATTTCGGAGTCGGGAGTAATAAATTCACGAACCCCCATCGCTCTAATAAGGTAATTACGAGCCGGGTGCGTTTGAGCTTGTTCCTTGGTTAGAAAACCTAGCCGAACCTGTTCCGCCGCAAAAGAGTGGTCGCGAGTTAACTGTTGAAGTTTGCTGTTTCGAAGCAAATACGCTCTTGAATCTCCTACATGGCCCAATAGAAGTTGGTCATTCTTCACCAAGGCAAGGGTGAATGTGGTTCCCATTCCGTGAGTTTCGGGGTGGCTTTGGGTAAACTCCCAAATTGCGGAATTGGCGTTGCCGAAAATCTCCTCAACCAAAGAAGTTGAAAGTTTACTTAACCCTTTTATCATCGAGCTTTTCCGTAACCAGGTCTTCAAACAATCCATTGCCAGCTTCGCGGCGATTTCGCCGTATTTATGCCCTCCCATGCCGTCCGCAACCGCGAAACAGCAGACACCGTTGGAAATAGCCTGGTCGCGCCAAGGAGGAATTACTAAAAATGCGTCTTCATTGTTGCTTCGTACAAGGCCTATATCGGACCGCGCGAATACGTCAACCGAGTTCACGGAGGTATTCCTCTAAACCATGTTTTTTGAAAAGTTCGATTTTTTGTTAGAATCGGAAATAAAGAATCGCCATTTTTGCGGATTAAGTTTATATTATAGTTGGTGATTTATGAACGGTCAAGGAAAAGCCTGAAGATGCCGATAAGCAGGCGAGACAAATTTTGGCGAAATTTGTAGGAGAAAATATGGAACAGCGATCGGGACTGAGAGAACTTCAAATTGTACAGAGTCTCGTTACGCTTCGGTGGGTAGGTATTCCCATGCTCCTCGGGTTTGGGGTTCTTGCGACGCAACTGCTTGGAATGACGTTTCAAATTGCCCCGGTTTATTTCCTGACCTGCTTGCTTGCTCTCATGAACGTATATTTCACCATTCACGTCGCAATGCTTTCAAGGCAATTAATGTTGCATCGCGGCCATGCTTCCCTAAAACGTTTTCTAATGGCCGTTTTGAATGGCTTCCTTCTCAATTTGAAGACCAAGGGGCCGAGAGCCTTTTTTGCCCTCCCTTTGAGTTCCATTCGCATTTTTAGTTCTTTTTATCTCCTTGTTTTGGAAGCCCTTAAAGGATTGCGGTTTAACCCCCTTTCCCTCGAAAACGTAATACATACCCAGGTCATTGTCGACTTGCTTTCCATCACTTTGTTCGTGCGCTACACGGGGTCTGCCGAAAGCCCGGTTATGATTCTTGCGGTTGTTCCGATAATCGTCGCGGGGGCGGTGTTGGGTTTTCAAAAGGGTTTAGTTTACTCCGTTCTCTCTTCCGGAGGTTACTTGATTCTTTGCCTGTTGATAAATGCCAAGTTGATGACTCACGTAAAATTTTATGGGCCGCAATTTGGAGATTTGAGTTTGTCCCCTGGCTGGAGCATTTCGAATTTTTTGATGTTAATGATGGCTCTTCTTGCTTCCTCTTACCTTGCCCATCATTTAACCTCCGTTTTTAAGGAACGAATTTTTTACTTGAATCAACTTTTGGAATTGAACAGAAGGGATTCCCTGGCATACTCGGGAGTATCTCAATTCGTTGGGAACGGGTGGTTTCTTTTGACCCCCGAGGGAGTGGTCGTTAAGTATAAGCAAGATCGATTATGCCTGATTCCGGAAAACCTATCGGGGAAGAATATTTTAGACGCTATTCCGGCATTCAGACAGCATGGAATGGCGTACATCCTTCAAGCCGTGGTGTCGAACCAGAAGTTAAAGAATGTTGAGAGAGTGAGAATAATTTCCTCTGAAGGTACAAGCCACATAATGTCATGCAAATTGCTTCCGATTTTGGATTCGGAAAAGCGACCGTTTGTGCTATTGTTGACCGAAGACGCCAGCGAGATTCTATATTTAAAAGACCTTATCGAAGAGCTAAAAAACAATTTGGATGTCGCCAAAATCGAACTCGGAAAAGTTACGGTCGATTCCAAAGACGCCAATAATCAACTTTTGAAGAGTTTGCAACTTTCGAACGATCGGGCGCTAGAAATCGATTATTTATCGCAAAAAATTAAAGCCATAAATGTCGCGAAAACCCAATCTGATGCCTTGTCAGACGCAATGACACAGGAGCTTGAGAAAGTAAAATTCGCGAACGATTCCTTAAGGGAAGAGTTGCAGTATAAACAAATGATATTAGAAGAGACCTCGGAACTGTTAAAAAATACTCATCAGTTAGAAGTTGTTTCGTCGATGAGCGAACGTCGTTCAAAAACGCTTTTTAAACTTGATAATACCTGCCTGCATCTTTTTAGATCGCCGCCGACCGCTTCCAAAATGTTGGAAATTCTTGACTCTCAAAAGGAACCTTCGAAGCTGCTTGACCTTCCCAGAAAGAACCCAAAGGTGCTTGAACCGGTTTTTTCAGAGGGCCGCCCTGTCGTTATTCGAGCTGAAGTTCGACCTGATTCCGCCGCTTCCGTGGCGATCAGTAACGGGAACTGCCATCGATTGGTCGCATACGTTCCTATTCGCAGCGGGAACGAGATAATCGGCATGATGATGTTAGACCGTTATGGTCCTGAAAACAACAC
>JACPTH010000276.1 GCA_016192885.1 bacterium
AAATAAAATCGGTAACCAAATAAAAAATAAGGTTTTGCGGTATTTTTCCCTTGAAATAAATTCACCTAAATTCGTATAGACCCGCCGAATTTCCAGGAATTCCCGTTTCGATGAATAATGTAAATCGAGGACGGATCGATGCTTTCATCTTGTTTCAGCCAATTCTCCAGCATTTCCTTTGGAAAGTAATCGGTTTTTGGAGCCACCAGTTGATCAAAAACAACATGCCGGTGAAAACCAAAGTCTCGTTTTGTCAACCATTGGAAATACTGAAAAAGCGGAACGAATTGAGCTAACCGTTTCTTGGAAATTTTCGAAAATAGCCTTGAAAAAAAGAAAAGCCCGGTTGCCAGAGGTAATGCTATCCCGAATTTTATTAGCCACCATGGAAGCTTGGAAGCTATTTTTCGAAGGGGATCTACAAAATATATCACAAAATTGTTTCCTTCTTTTCCATAGACCCAGAAATGGAACTTGCCGCCGGGTTTTACAAATTTGAGCGCGGAATGAAAACCCTTCTCCGGAAACCGCAAATGATGCAAAACCCCAATGCAGTAAACCAAGTCAAATTTCGTTCGGCTGGAAAAAGAATTTAAGTCAGATTGCAGAATAAAAGCATTTTGAAGGTTCTGGTTGCTAACATTTCTTTTGGCGCCTTGAACCGAATTACCCAGGTCAATTCCAATGATAATCCGCGGGTTCCAACGCGCGACATGGCAAAGTAAGCTTGCATTTCCGCAACCTAACTCCAAAACGGTCTTCCCTAGAAAATCCGCCTTTCCAAGCGGCAAAAACCAATCGACAACTTGATCGAGAGAATATACGCTGCCATCGGGAAGATTGTTCCAGGAATTTGAAAAAGCGTCCGCGGTGCTTTTGTCCGGGGTTCCCTGCGTTAATTCAATACTTATAAATGCTTCCCCCGATGTATTCGCGAATAAGAACGTCTTTGGGGATGATTTCTTCGTTGTCCCACTGAGTTACTGATTCCAAAAGATCGTGAACTCGCTTCGCTCGAATATAGGCGTCTAAACGCTTGGGGTCGTTTTGGTAATCCTTGACGAAATCTGGGAAATGCTTAAAAAGGAATTTCTTATAAACGGGCAGCTCGTATGGAAGAGAGCCGTCTAAAACATGGTCTACGCTTCCAATGAACGGAATTATATGCTGAGTTTCTGAACGGCGAACGTAGTGCCAGTGCTCTAGTGTCTGACGCGGGTTATAGCTTCTATGCCATGAATCTCGAACCATTCTGCGAAGAAGACGAATATCCGTCCAGCGAATGAATTCCCCTCCTTCATTCTTTATTTGGCAAAGAGTTTCAATGTACAACTTAAACTTATTTTTGGCGGGGACGCTGGACGTCATGGATTCATAAAGACCGTGCAAACTGTCCAATAAAAGAATTTGGTTTGACGCAAGTTTTAAAGGGTCCGTTTCAGTTTCGCGTTTCCCTGTTTTAAAGTTGTATCGGGGCATGTTAATAGTCTTTCCCGACAAAAGATCGGCAAGGTGGCTATTGATCAGTTGAAGATCAAGAGCTTGCGGAGTTTCAAAATCGTAGTCCCCAAATTCGTCTTTCGGGTGATGCGAAAGGTCAAAGAAATAGTTATCTAGGTTCATTGCCACCAATTCGTAACCCTGCTTTTGAAGGTGCTCCCCGACTTTGATGGTAGTGGTTGTTTTACCCGAGCTAGATGGGCCCGCGATAATTACTATCCTGACTTCCCCTTTGCGGTCGATAATTTTTGAAACCGCGTTTGCGACATCAGAATCGTATTTTTGGGTTGTCTCTTGGACAAGTTGAGGATATGTACCGTTGGAAACTCGCTCATTTATTTTCTTCACGCTGTAGCAATTATGATCTAAACTCCAAACCAATATCTGCCAAATTTTCTTATATGGAATATTCGCGGATGTTGCTAAATATTGTTCTTGGCCTTTCCTGAGTTTTGCGTGCTCGTAACGGTATAAGATAAAAGCCTTTGCGGTACGAGCATGCCCATTTTCGATTAATTCCTTTTCGATAAGATCTTGGACTTCCTCGACGCTTGGCAAAGCTGGAGGATGCTTTGAAATCTCTAAATGGCGAACAACCTTTTCCGCAAGATCTTCAGCCATTCTTCGATCCTCGCCTCCCACCGACCTTGCCGCCTGAAAGATGGCGTTTACGATTTTTTCCTTGTCAAAACGTACTTCCTGTCCATTTCTTTTGGTAATGTTTTGAATATTAGGCGTCGAAGGATTCATGAAAACGGCTCCTTTTCGGAAAAATCTGTTCAAATTAGAGTACAAGAGACCCGAATTTTTGTCAAATACTTGATGAGTTTCAAAGGAAAGATCGAATTTACTTTAAATCAAAAATCAAAAATTAAAAGTCATGCACATTTTATGCAACTTGATTTCAAATGGGGTTCGTGCTAGACTTACTTTTTGAAATTACTTGTCTCTAAATCTTGGTAAAGAAGTAATTTGTAACGGGGATCACCGATCGAAATCACTCAGGGAAGCGTTTTTAAAGAAATGGGACCGGTATTAGAATCTGACCGAAAGAAAGCTATGGCAATGATTCGTTCTTTTATAGAGGAGACCTTTGCCGGGAAATACGACATTTACGATATTTGCCTAAAACCCGTTAATAGGCGGCTATTATTACAGGTTCTCCTTGACAGCTCCACGGGAATTAAGGTTAGCGATTGCGAGGCGGTTTCTCGTTCCTTAAGCCATTACCTTGATGAGGTCGATTTGATTCATCAAAGTTACACCTTAGAGGTTTCTTCTCCGGGAGCGGAGAGAAAATTAAAGAGAAATGTTGATTACGAGCGGCAAATCGGCCGATTGGTTCGTTGGGTTCTTCGAGCCGACAAAGACGCACCCAAGGAAGTTTTTCAAGCCAGATTGCATGAATTTTCTCCCAATCGAATTTTGGTATCCGCTGAAAAAGGGCTTCGTGAATTCCCCCTAGCAATCGTTGAAGAAGCAAAGGTTATTTTGGAATTCCCCAGGAAAGTGCGTGGTTAACCGAAACGGAGATTAAATGAGCAATAGTAATTTTTACAAAGCCCTTAAGGAGTTAACCGACGAAAAGAACCTTCCGTTACCGGTTTTGATCGGCGCAATTGAGGATGCTTTGGTAGTAGCCTATAAGAAAAATTTTGACCCCGAGCAGGACGTAATTGTCATGCTTGACCAAGAAACAGGTGATTTTAAGGTCATTTCAAGGTGCACCGTTGTTGCGGATGAAGCTTTTGACGACGCCGACAAGCAATATACCCTGGAAGAGGCTCTAGAAATTAACCCCGAAGCCAAAATCGGGGACATCATTGAAGAAGATGTTACTCCTCCGACGTTCGGTCGTGTTGCCGCTCAAACCGCCCGTCAGATTGTCGCCCAAAAGTTAAAGGAAGCCGAGAGAAATGTCATCTGTAAAGAATTCCAAAGTCGCGTTGGCGAGGTAATGTCCGGCAAAGTGCAACGAATCGAACGTGGAACGGTTCACGTTGAATTTATGAAAGCCGAAGCGATTCTTCCCCCAAAAGAACAGATTCCCGGCGAATTTTTTCGCACTAACGATAGAATAAAATGCTATATCCAAGAAGTTCGCTCAACGCCCAAAGGCCCCCAAATAATTCTTTCGCGGGCTTGCGCAAACTTCGTTGAAGAACTTTTTACTCAAGCCGTCCCGGAAATCATGGATAAAATAGTTCAGATAAAGGGGATATCCAGAGAACCAGGGTACAGGGTTAAATTGGCGGTTTTCAGCAAGGATAACAAAGTTGACCCGGTTGGGGCCTGCGTAGGGTTGAAAGGAAGCAGAATCCGAGGAATCGTCGATGAACTAAACGGTGAGAAAGTCGATATCATTCGTTATAGCGATAGCTTGGTTGATTTCGTCTCCAATGCCCTGAGCCCTGCAAAAATTCAGGAGACAACGATTTTGGATAACGGAAAGGCGGCTTTAGTGATAGTACATCCGTCTCAACTTTCCCTAGCCATAGGTAAGGAAGGGCAAAATGTCAAGCTGGCTTCTAAACTGACCGGGGTTAAAATTGATATAAAAACCGAAGAGGAGTTGAAAGAACAAGTTGTTTCTCCATCCTCAGAAAAGTTGTAAAAATATGAGAATTTGCAAAATTTTTCGAAAGCTTGCACCTACCTTGATTGTTAACGTTTTTCCAAAATAATTTTGCAATTCGCTCATTAGTTTTATTAAAAAAAAACGTAATTGGAGGTCATATCTGCAAAACCTGAGATTTAAGTTGTTCCGCTAATCGAAAAGAAATCGAAGGGGTGGGCAGGGTTTTTATGCTCACGGGTATTATTGTAATGAATAGAGAACCATCGGAGGTTAGCGATGGCAGCACGTTTACACGCCGTAAGCAAGAAGTTTAACATTGAATGCAAAGATTTAGTCGTTTTGTTGGGGAATCTAGGTTTTCCAGCAAAAAATCATCCATTTACCACGATTACTGATGAAATGATGATTTCCCTTGAAAACCATTTCAAGAAACAGACTTCGGTCGAACCGTCGTCTAAAAAAGAGGTTTTTCCCAGGCCTATGCAGGTAAAACCTGAACATCCTACGATTACTCCCAAACCTGAAACCTCTCTTCCCGGGCCCGCCAAAACCGTTGAAAAGAGCCAGCCAAATTTGCAGACCCCCGGAACTCACGCAGTTGAAAAACCTACCCCGCAGGCGTTCGTTCGCCAGCAAGTTGTGGCAAAAGAGGAGAAGAAAAAATCAGGGCCACGGCCTCCACGCGAGAATGCGTTAGAAGAATTTGAAACGAACCAACAAATTACGATAATTAAAACTATTCCCCCCAAAAAAGAGGAACTCCCGAAAAAGCTAAAAAAGAAGAAGATTAAAAAACTTCCCAAGGGACATCCTCTCCCGAAAAAACTGATTCAAGAAGAACGGGCCGAGGAAGAAAGTTTGCAGTTGGTCACCGAACAATCTCTTCATCAGCCGGTTGTTCCACCTGAAGAACTTCAGGTACAGAAGATAACGATTCCAAAAGAGGTCACCGTAAACGAATTAGCTCAGTATTTAGGGGTCGATGGAGTTGAAATAATTAAAAAACTTCTGGCTCTTGGGGTTTTTGCCAGTTTAAACCAGCGTTTAGAGCAATCACAAATCGAACTTGTCGGAAGGGAGTTCCAGCGCGATATCGAATTCACCGATGACGTGATCGACACAACGGAAGAGCCGGATTTACCTGAAGATCTCAAACCAAGGCCTCCGATTGTTACGATAATGGGCCACGTTGATCATGGAAAAACTTCGCTTTTGGATAGGATTAGAAAAACGCGCGTTGCTGCAGGTGAAATTGGGGGAATTACTCAACATATCGGGGCATACCAAGTGAAAACCCCTCATGGAAGCATTTCTTTTTTGGATACTCCGGGCCATGAAGCTTTTACCGCCATGCGCGCACAAGGGGCTCAAATTACCGATATGGCCGTTTTGGTTGTCGCCGCAGATGACGGGGTTCAACCACAGACTATCGAAGCCATCCACCATGCGCAGGCCGCCGGCGTTCCAATTTTAGTGGCCATCAACAAAATCGACAAACCCGAGGCTAACACGGAAAAAGTAAAACAACAACTTATGGGGTATAACCTTGTCGCTGAAGACTGGGGAGGAAAAGTCATAATGGTCCCTGTTTCAGCGAAACGAGGTGACGGGTTAGACCAACTACTTGAAATGATTTTACTGCAAGCTGAAATGATGGAACTAA
>JACPTH010000277.1 GCA_016192885.1 bacterium
GGCACCAGAATGTTAAAAAGATGGCTTCTTAGGCCGTTACTTAAAGTTGACTCGATCGTTTCCCGACAAGAATGCATTTCTTCGCTTGTTTCAGACAGCATCATACTAGCAAAACTTAGGGAGACTTTAGGAAAAATTGGGGACCTTGAAAGATTGCTTTCCAAAATGGTTTTGGGAGGCAGAAATCCTCGCGATCTATTCGCACTTTCAAACAGTTTATCCTTTCTTCCGGAAGTAAAAGAAACCCTTCAGAATACCAAGCTTTCATTTCTCTCTGAAAGAATCTACCAGCTACAAGAAGTTTCGGAAAAAATCTTAAATTCTCTGCGATCTGAATTGCCTATGACTCTTTCCGAAGGAGGCGTTATTGCCGATGGAGTGGACCCTAGACTTGATGAGTTACGAGCCCTTTTACGCGACGGAGATTGCTGGCTCCGAGAGTATGAAGAAAAAGAGCGCGCTACCACCGGGATAAAAACGCTAAAGGTCCGGAAAAACAGCGTTTTTGGTTTCTTCATAGAGATTTCCAAATCGTTTATAGGTCAAGCACCTTCTCATTATGTGCGCAAACAGACTCTAGCTAATGGCGAGCGCTATATTAGCGCTGATTTGAAAGATTATGAAAGCAAGATATTTTCCGCGAACGATCGTTTGATTGCCTTGGAGAAAGAGATTTTTGAGGGTTTAATTGAAATTGTGCGCGGCAAAGTTCAAGAAATTCAATCCACGGCAGAAGCCGTTGCGGAAATTGATTCTTTGGCGTCACTATCCCAAATCGCCAGAGAGAGGGGTTTCATCAGACCTAATATTGTCGATGAAGAGGTAATTGCAATCGTCGAAGGTAAGCATCCGGTGGTTGAAGCTTTTTTGCCGTCCGGAAGTTTTGTTCCGAATGAGGCTTCCCTTGATTCGGAAGATCATCGAATTGCAATTATTACGGGCCCAAATATGGCGGGAAAATCCACATATCTTCGACAAGTTGCGTTGATCGTTTTATTGGCTCAAATTGGTTCTTTTGTTCCCGCACAAGAAGCTACAATCGGGGTTGTCGATCGCATTTTTACCAGGGTGGGGGCTTCGGATAACCTTGTCCGGGGCCAATCCACTTTCATGGTGGAAATGATGGAAACTTCCGCAATTTTGAATAACGCCACGCGAAAGAGTTTTTTGATCCTTGATGAAATCGGACGAGGGACATCAACGTTTGACGGCCTTTCTTTGGCCTGGGCTATCATTGAATACATTCATGAAAAGATAGGGGCGCGGACTCTTTTTGCAACGCACTATCACGAGCTTACCGACTTGGAATTCGTCCGTCCCGGAATTTTCAATTTGAACGTTGCTGTTTCACACCAAGATAGCACCGGTGAAGTTGTGTTTCTTCACAAAATTCAGAATGGCGCAGCGAACAAATCTTATGGAATTGAAGTGGCTAAGCTTGCCGGAATACCAACCCCCGTTCTTTGTCGAGCAAAAGAGGTTCTCTTCGAACTCGAAAAAACCGAAAGCCATGAGGCGGAACGAATGGCAGGTTCCCAATCCCATGCGCCCCTTCCTACTCAACTTTCCCTTTTTCATCCCCATGACGAATTACTTGAAGTGGTCAGGCAAATCGACATAAACTCCCTTACTCCTTTAGAGGCTTTAAATTTGCTTTCGCGCCTCAAGTCCTTGGCGAATGGCTGACGGCTTTTGGGATCCTATTTTTGCAAAATGCGCAAATGACTTAGATCTTTTGCGGGACATCACATCGGACATTTCTGAAAAGCGCCTTTTTACGATCGTAAAAAAAAATCCGGTTATTCTTAGGA
>JACPTH010000278.1:0-719 GCA_016192885.1 bacterium
ATTTGCGGGACGGTTTTTTTCCTTTGTAATCCTTTGACCCTCCCATTCAGTATCTTGGGCGTAATTGGTCTTGCCACATATACCCATTTCAAACGACGCTGGTGGGGAGGGCCGTTTTGGAACTCTTGGGTTGTAGCCCTTTTGCCGATTATGGGGAATCTATGCGTAGGATTCGAACTTGAAAAGATGCTTTCGTCGCCTCAGTCTCTGGCGATAATTGGAAGCGTTTTCTTTAGTTATGCAATTTTCGTTTTGCTGGGCTACTTTAAGGACGTTTCCGCCGACAGAGCGACAAAATATCAGACTTTGCCGGTGGTCGCGGGTTGGAAAAATTCAATTCTTGTGAGCGGGTTATTTTTGGTTTCAACAATTGGATGCGATGTTTTATTATGGAATTCAACGGACAACTCTTTGAAAACCTTTAGTTTTTCCCTTTTCACAAGTTTGGGTTTGTGGTTGTTCGGAATTTTTTGCTTATTTTTCGCTCATTTTTTGATGTGGAAGAGCGCGAAAGAAGAAGAAGCCCACTTTTCGATTGCTTATGTTGTGCGTGGATACGTTTTGATCCATTCAGGGGAATCGCTATTCCTGGCTCCTTCTCTTCTTTGGTTTTGTTTTTTTTTCTACGCGGGTTTTGAGGTTTTCCTAAAAGCCAGGCCGGTTCCCTCGCAAATCTAAAATCTTTTCATTCAGAGCAACTTGCAAAAATTTTTTGAAAA
>JACPTH010000278.1:822-4992 GCA_016192885.1 bacterium
AGGGGTTGCGCAGGCTTTATTCCTGCGAAGCCGAGATTTCGCAAGCTAAAGTTTGCGGCTACCAATGCATGCTTTCGAATAATTTTGCAAATCGCTCATTCAATTAACGGGTATCGGTATTAAACTGTGAGGTATGCGAATCGGAAGGCAAAAAAAATCGCCCTTGTCATTCTTAATCCATTAGCCCGTGGGGGCACAGGGAAAAGTCTTTGGAACAAAGTTCTTCCGAATGTACAAGAACACTTAGACCCTCAGATCATAGTCCGCCCTTGCGTTGAGAAAGTTGACGAGGAAATTAAAGACGCTTTGGCTAAAGGTATTCGAATGTTTGTAGCCGCTGGAGGAGATGGGACCGTTCATCAAGTAATCAACAGTATTTTAGAGGCGAAAAAAAATTATCCCCTTGCCGATATTTTTTTTGGCGCGGTGGGGCTTGGTTCAAGCAACGATTTTCATAAACCATACTCGGATTCTTTATTTGACGTTCCCCTTAGAATTGACTCAAGGTATTGTTCCTTGCGCGATGTCGGGTTTGCGGAGATGGTTGATTTGAATGGGAAGTTAGTTAAGCGATTCTTTTTGATCTCCGGAAGCCTTGGTTTCGTTGCATGGGCAAATGACTATTTTAATTCCAACCGGTTTTTTTTAAGTGTTTTGAAAAAATCCTCAACCAACCTTGCAATATTGTATTCGGCTTTTAGAACGTTGCGCTCTTTTAAAAATCAAAAAATCCTGGTATCCTTGCATGGAAGAACTTTCGAATCAAATTTGACCAATCTTAGTGTTTCAAAGACACCTTATGTCGGAGGTTGTTTCCGGTACGATTCGGAGATTGCTCCTGATAACGGAATTCTTTCCGCAAATATTGCCGAAAACCTTTCTTGGATCGGAATTATTAAGTTGATGAAAGACCTCTCCCGAGGAAAATTTTTAGGAAAACCGCATCGTCATCATTTCCTTGTCAAAGAGATTGCGATTACAGCGAAAACTCTCATTCCCGTCGAGCTTGACGGGGAAATATTTTTCGCATCCGCGGCAAAGTTTCGAATTCACTCGGAGAAAATCAGAGTATGTAATCCGGTTTTAAATAATCGATGAATTTTTGGGATCTAATTTGCGTTGACCGAGATACAAGAGATGTCTGCGAGTTTCGCGCCTCACTTCCAATTGTGGTATGTTATAATAAATTGATTTCAAGCAATTCATTTTTTTTAGATGACCAAGCGTAGTTTTTCCCCGATTATTATTATTCAAATTTTGTTTTCCCTTTTTTCGCAGGTCGGCTTGGGAGCTTCATTTACCTTTATTATCCCATCGGAACCCCCGGATACGACCATTACCGCAAATTCCATGCATCTCCAAGGCGGCGTAATTGTTTTGGAGGGAAACGTCCGAGGCGTAAGGGTTTCGGATATTCTCACCTGTCAAAAAGCTTTTATCAATAAAAACAAAGGTTGGATACTTGCTTCAAATACTCCAAGATTATTTCGGAAAGAATCGGACCCGGAAAAACAAATAATCCGTGAGTCCACTCTAGATGCACTAAACATCTATTGGAATAATAATGACAAACGAATAAGCGCTTCTCCGGCCGTTACCTTGAAGATTGAGGAGCGAAGTTGGGATCTAGCGACTTACTCCTGGGTAATTATTTCATCCGATTCAATGGATGGGTTTCAAGATTCGAGCGAATTAAGGTTTTCCGGCCGAGTCCGAATAAAAGACAAAGATCATTTCGGACAAGGAGAAAGCCTTGATTATTATAAAGCCAGTTCCACCGTGATTCTTGAGGGAAACGCTCAGGTTGAAATGGAGGAGTGGAGTCAAAAGGAAAACAAAATGATAAAAAAAGTAATAACAGGTCAGCGGATAAATTATAATCTTGACTCAAAGGAAAGCTCCTCGGAATAATCATGGAAATAAATATTAACTATCGCGGATTTACGTTAGACCCATTTCAAGTTCAAGCAATTCAGCAAATAGAAGGCGGAAACTCCCTGGTGGTTTCGGCTCCCACAGGGTCTGGGAAGACCCTTATCGCCGAATACCTAATTGAGAAGGTTCTCCAAACCGATCGGCGGATAATTTATACTTCTCCTATAAAAGCCTTGTCCAACCAAAAGTACCGTGATTTTTCCCTAATGTACGGTGAAAGAATCGGGATTTTAACGGGAGACGTCGTGATCAACCGGGAAGCCCAGGTTTTGATAATGACCACCGAAGTATATAGAAACATGGCGGTTGAAGATCCTGATGTCATAAAAGACGTTTCATATGTAATTTTCGACGAAATCCATTTCCTGGGTGATATAGAACGTGGAACGGTTTGGGAAGAGGCGATTATTTTTTCCCCCAAGACCGTAAAGTTCCTTGCGCTTTCAGCCACCATACCGAATTGCGAGGAATTCGCCCGTTGGATTGAATCGGTCGTTGACCACAAAGTTTCGGTTATTTCAAGCGATCATCGAAGCGTCCCTCTTTCCCATTTATTTTATTTTCGCGGCAAGCTTCTTCAGCTTAAAGAACTTCACAGACAGGTAAATAAAACCGAGGATTCTTCCCAGCCCACTTCCGCCAGAGGGGAGAAAAAATCAGGAGAAAAAGATTCCCGTACTTTAGACATTGTGAAAATCCTTCGCGCTCAAGATCGCCTGCCATTGCTGTACTTCGCCTTTTCTCGAAGTTTGGTAGATCATATGGCTCGTGAAACTTCCCATTTTTTTGATTTCACAAATAAAGCGGAGAAAGCAAGAATCATTGAATTAGCGGATGGCTGCATAGACAAATATGGTTTACATAATCTAGAAAGCGCACTGGAGCTTAAAGATGTTCTTGTCAATGGAGTTGGAAAACACCGGGGTTAATATGCCTGCTAGAACGGTGGCTTTTGATACGTTAAAGAAGTTCGATGGAAGGTCATTTAGGCAGATGAAAACTTTAGAGTTTTATCAACTTGCCGGAAGAGCGGGTAGAAGAGGAATAGACCCAATGGGCTGGGTCGTAACTCCGTTTCTGCCCCGAGATATTGAGCTTCCCGACATGGAAACCTTGATTTATGGGGATGTAGAGCCGCTTATTAGCCAATTCGATCTATCCTTCAATAGCGTTCTGAATCTTTACTCGGGCCACAAATCGGAGGAGATTCGAACGATCCTTAAACGCAATTTCGCGCAATTTCAGGCTAATAAAGAACTCCCCAAGCTTACTCAAAAAGTTTCCCGTTTGCGAACCGACATTGAAAATGCCCAACCAAGATGTACGAAGAAAAAAGATGATTTCGGCGCGTTCATAGAATTTTACCAACGGAAACAAAGTATTCTCAATTCAATGCGATCGCAAACAAACGCGACTCTGGGCGGACTCCACGGACGAAGGAACCGCTTTGCTCAAGAGAGAGTCGAACAAGAGTTTTCAGAAAAAATTGCTTCTATCGAGAAAGAAGAAGAATCCTTCACATGCGGAAGCTGTTCTTTCAAAAAGAGATGCATTGGTCGCTTCTTTCAAGTTGGGAATTTGCAGAAGAAACTTGATTACTGGAGAAGCATTTTAGAGCAACAAGAAGAACTGCTATTGCCCTCGTTTGAAAAGAAGATCGCCATAATGCGAAAAATGGGGTATTTAGACGATTCCGGTCTCTTGGCCCGAGGCGAGTTTGCTTCAAAAATCCACACTGAAGAAATTTCCGTCACTGAACTGTACTTTAAAGGGTTCTTTCACGAGTGGAATTGCCATGAAATCAATGCCCTGGCCCTTTCAATCGTATATGAATTCCGCAAGAAAGACGTGCGTATCGCCAAAATAAAACGCAAGGAAGTGGAAATGAAGCTTAAAGATGCAAAAGCCTTCATCTCGCACCTCGCAAGGCAATGTAACTTTATCAAGCCTCTTGATATCAGCCTATCGCTTGTAATGCACTCCTGGAGCATGGGGGAATCCTTCGATCAAATCCTCAATCTAACCAACCTACCCGAGGGCGATCTTATCCGCGCCTTTCGGCATGCTATCGACCTTCTTCGCCAAATCCGCGAAGCCACCGAGGATAGAAGCCTTCGCGATAAAATCACTGCATCAATCGACATCGTTAACCGCGATATTATTTTAGCCACCGAATTAAGAGACTGATTACAGTTCGGTCAGCTCCCCTAATGTCTTTCCGCGAAAGCCGCAAAA
>JACPTH010000279.1 GCA_016192885.1 bacterium
CATGCCGCAAGGCTTATCGAGAGCCAGAAGACCGAAATGGAAATGACCTTGGAAAATATTTTATGCGGAATCGAGCAACAGGTAGCGAATGAAATTGTTTTCATGGAAAGGCGCTTGGAGAAACTTCAACACTCGCCCGCATTGCTCGGGGCCAGGGACAAAGAATCCATAAAATCCTTTTTTGGAAAGGAAGATAGAGAATGTTTAAATCGATTATTGTACATTCATAAAGAGGATAAAGACATTAAAGAGGGTTTAAAGATCGAGGAAGGTTGGGGAGGTACAAGTCCCCTAGTTTCATTTCACGGACAGATCGCCCAGGAAACATTCAAAAAATCGGGCTTCAAAATTCCTGAAAAACTTTTCCCAATAAAAATTACCCCGGAAGTTCAAGCGTTTAAAGAGAATGTTGAAGGCCTTCATAAAATGGATCCATTGAAGAAATTGGGAAAGTTGAGCCCTCTACATTTAGGCCCTGATTCAAGTTTCCTATTTGCCACTTTCATTAAAAACGCATCCGACTCGCTTTCCGCCTACATACAACTCGGTTTTAATTACAGAAAAGCGGTAAATAATTTTTTAGCGAAAGCCCAAAGAGAGATTAAAATAGGAAGAGTTATTCTTCGCCCCATTCGAAGAGATTCCCCGGTCGGTTTGAGGCGGGCTCACAATGAGATCGAAAAGCTTTTGGATATCGCTCAATACACCGGTGAGCGAATTGTTAACCAAATCAGGCATAAAAACCAAAATTTCATTTCGCTTTCTCGCCCTCTGCGCGGTTTGGGAATCCCCGCGCTAGCTCTACTTCCGGAAAAAGAGTTCGAAAGCCCTGTTTTTTTAATCAAAGGTCTCCTTACAATCGTCGTACTTTTTGCGGCTCTTTCGGCTATTTTTGGAATCACTCTTATGAGACGTTTTCTTTTAAAACCTATGCTTGAGATCACTAAAACAGTTTCCCTGGTAGATCATGGAGATTACCAAATAAGAGCTCCAACTACGGCCTTGGATGAACTTGGCGAAATATCTCACAGTCTAAATCTTATGCTGGATGGGCTTCGACAAAAGTCAAGAATGACATTTTTTCTCAGGCGGGAATTGGTAGTTAAAGCGCCGCAAAATAATCACAATCAAGTAACTAAAAAGTTTGTCGTAGTAACCTTCGCGGGACTTAGAAATTTTTCAAGATTGGAATCACTTCTTTCCCCCGAAGAAGCATTTTCAATTATGAGCCAATTTTTGGTAATTTGCGAAACTTCCGTAAAAAAATTTAGAGGAGATATAGATAAATTTGTAGGAGATACAGCTATGGCGGTATTCCAAATAGACCCCTTCAAATCGTGCGAAAAACGCGCCATTATGTCGGCAATTGAGCTTAGCGAGGAAGTAAAAACATGGATGCGAAAGCGAAGAGAAAAAGGACTTCCTGTTATTCAGCATGGGATAGGAATTGCAGCGGGAGTTGTACTTGCGGGCGGGGTAGGCTCATTTAGAAAACGCTTGGATTTTACCGTGATCGGCGACCCGGTAAATCTGGCCGCGCGCCTTGAGAAAATCGCCGGAACCAATTTGAATCCGGAAATTTTAGCGACGGAGAATTTTTCGGGAATCAAAATCCCCGGAATTCGAATTGTTCCTACTGAGATCCATTCAATTAGGGGAAAAAGAAAACCTATGTCTGTTTTCGGAGTTAGGCGAGGTTAAGCTTTTGAATCAAAAAACCATTCATTTCGTACCTCTTTTGTTTGGAACCTCGCTTATAATATTAATCGCAGGAATGGGTTGGTTTTTTCTCGCCTCTTTGGACGAATTTTTCCAAAAAGACAAAATTAATAAATCTCAAGACGAGCTCCGAGAAATGCTTCCCATGCTTCGAGAGAGAATGAGCCAAAAAAGCATTGCCTTTGAAGGCCTTATCAGCAGCATTAAAGATGTTTCTACAATATCAACGCAAACACCTGCATCAATAGTTAACAGACTTTCAACGTGCTTTGGCAAAACAACCCGCTTTGCCATCTGGGATTCATCGGGAAAAATTTTGGAAAACTCAAGATTCTCAATATCCACCCTTTCAAGGTTGGAGTTAATTTTGGACGATCTATTCGGAAGGAATGAAAAGCATTTTGAAGCCAAAAGAGCCGCGCTAGAGCTTTTTGGGGATGATGATTTGTACCTCATGGTTGACGAAAACTATGTGGGAATTTCCGAAGTCGTTTTCCGCGGAAAAGAAAAAGGCGTCATTCTCATGGGGGCTCTAGTATCCGAAAAAAAAGATAGGTTAAAGGACGACAAAACCCCATCGTTTCTTTTTAGGTCCAACCCGGCGAGAAAAGGCGCTATTGAAGGAACAATCGCAGTCTTTGTACCCTTTGGGGCCATTAGCGGGTCTTCTGAAGTAGAACGAATTCATCGAGTTTTGAGGGATAACGTTTCCATGCCGTTTTGGACCGGGGAAATCGAATCTTTGGTTGAAGCGAATGATCTTCCCCAATCTCTTAAACTTGCGATCAGGGAGGAATTGCGAACGGGGCGAATTCAAGGGGTTCGAGTATCAGAACGATGGGGCGCTTGTTTTTTCGCGTCTCCCTTTAATTCCAAAAGAGCAATTGTATATTGGAAGAAAATTGATGAGGTTTGGAGAATGGCTCGATCTCCGCTGATTGTAATTTTTGGCGGAACCATTGTCGCGTTCATATTGTCGGGATTTTGGTTGCAGTTCGGCTTTCTTGGGGATTGGAACTCCTCCATCATTAAGAAATTTATGGTCCTTTGCATTTCTTGCTGTGCGGTTCCGAGCATCGGACTTCTGGGCGTGGTTTTTGCCAGGAATTATTGGGAAAACAACAAGGCAGTGATAGATACATTCAACAAAATGGAAGGTAAAATTAGAAATTTAGAAAATCAGCACGAGCGACTTCTCGGAGAGATCGTTTCAAAAATAAAACGTTTCACCCTTCCGGCTCGCTGGAGAAAAAAACTTCCAACGCGTAATGAAATTTCCGCTTCGGTTGAGCAACTTTACTCCTTAGGCGTTGGGGAAGCGTACATCATTCATAATACCTTGGGAAAGCTTTGGGTTCCTTCAAGTCTCCGCGAATCAAATTCAGCGAAAAAGACCAGGGAAGTTGTAACCGGACTCATTATTGCTTTTCAAGAAAATTTGCGGTTTGGAAATTCCAAGGTTCAGGAACAAGTTAAAGGGCAAATTATTCTAGATATTATTAAGGGCCTATTTGGAAATAGCTCGATTTACAGATTGGTTTTAAAACAAGATGTACTTTCTACCTTTACTCTTTTCATGGAAGGAACTTGGACATATTTAAACATTTTGACAGGGTTGGACAAAAAACCGCTGCTTTTATTTTTCTTTACGATTGATCGCGACGGCATCCAAAGAAAGGAGGTCATGAAATGGGCGGAGACCAAGTTTAATGAACAAAGCGGGGTTCCGGATCTTATTCTTATGAAGAATGAGTTCCACTCCCTTCTTTCTTTTTATCCTGAATGGGCGGCCAGGTTTCCAATGATTCACTCAATGTTAGTTCCTATGGCAAGAGAAGGGGGAATACAAAAATTCGGTTTTTCCATCGCGGGAAAACCCATGTTGTTCCTTGCCCGCCCTCTCAAGGGCATGGATTACGTCGGTCTCGCCATCCAACCCAACCCATCGGTAAAAGAACTTACGATCTTCCGCGAAAATGAACGTTTTTTCGCTTTCGCAATTTTTTATCCGTTTCTGGTCGCAACCCTGGGCATACACCTTTTCAATACATTTTTCCTGAAACCGATCTTGTCCTTAAAAACCGGGGTTGAAACTATTTCGCGAGGGAATTATGACGTTCAACTTCCGGTTTTGTCGAATGATGAAATAGGAAATCTTTGCCATAGTTTTAATCAAATGGCCTGCGGTTTAAAAGAAAAAGAGTATCTTGAAAGGTTTTTGTCCGACTTAACCAAAGAAGTTGTGCGGGACTCTGAAAAAGCCCAAGCGACTCGAACTCACGCCTCGGTTATGTTCTCGGATATACGGAAATTCACCACTTTATCTGAAACCTATCCCCCCGAAGAAATCGTTGAATTGCTGAATGAGTATTTGACCAAAATGGAAGAGGTAATCGAAAGCCATGGGGGAACGGTGGAAAAATTTATCGGAGACGCAATAATGGCGGTTTTTCTTCCGACCCACGGAATGAAAGCTCCCGCGATTCGGGCTGCTGAAACCGGCCTAGCCATGATGAAAACGCTTAACGAGTTTAACAGATTTCGTTCAACATCGGGAAAATTTGCGATTAATATCGGGGTCGGGATCGCAACCGGGGAAGTAATCATGGGAATCCTCGGAAGAAAGGACGGCAGACAGGATTTTACGATCGTCGGACCAACCGTTAAGCTTGCGGCCCACATGGAAAAACTGACGAAACAAGCCCAGTCAAGTTTTGTAGTCGTATGCTCAAACTCCAGGCCGTTTCTTGGAAATGACTATTATCTAAGTCCAATTGTCTCCACCGAAGATACAGGCATCGTAGCGC
>JACPTH010000280.1 GCA_016192885.1 bacterium
ACGAATAAACGTCGCCATAGATAAGGTTTCCGGTGAACGGTCAAAACTTGGAGCGTTTCAAAATAGGCTCGAATACACCGTGAAAAACCTTAGAACTACCTATAGCAACTTGACCGCATCGGAATCGCGAATCAGGGATACCGACATGGCGCTTGAAATGGTGGAATTCACTCGCAATCAAATTATCAGCCAATCGGGTACCGCCATGTTGGCCCAAGCAAACCTGATTCCTCAAGGAGTTCTCCAACTTCTACAGTAAGAAAATAAGTAATACCAAACGCACATAATTCGTTCATTTAGAACAGCCAATTGCAGCCATAATATTGCGGCGAGCGAGCTGTTCTTGAAAATATCATCGAAGAAAGGATGCTTCGAAAAAAATTCAAGGAGGAAAGTACATTTGGTAACAAAAAAGGTTCTTGTAAAATTATTCGTAAACGAATTTGTAACCCAAACATTGACATTTGGAGCTGTAATTGGTAGGTGAAAACTTTCAAAAAGTTAATTTTGCCGGATGCTCAAGTAAAGAAAAATTAGAAGTTTTAATAATTTAATATCGTTATCGAAAGGAGGAAGGTGCCTATTAAAACGATCTTTTCGGTTTTCTCTTGAAACGAAGCATGGACGCTTCGAAATTGAATTCATGGAGGAAGACGCATGTCTTTGCGCGTAAACCAAAATGTCCTCGCGGTACAAACGCATGGGATCCTAAGCGGAACCCAAGACCGCCTTTCAAAGGCAATTGAAAAACTTAGCTCAGGTTTGCGGATTAATCGGGCCGCTGATGACGCAGCAGGCTTAACCATCAGCGAAAAGTTACGAAGGCAAATCAGGGGCCTTTCGCGAGCGGTTATGAACGCCCAGGATGGGATTTCCATGATACAAACGGGTGAAAGCGCCCTTGCCGAAACCCACAGTATTCTACAGCGGATGAGGGAGCTTGCCGTACAGTCAAGCAATGATACTCTCACCAGTAACGATCGCTTTGAGATCCAAAAAGAGATTGTACAACTTCGGGATGATATCAATCGAATTTCTCGAAACACTGAATTCAATACCAAAAAACTCCTTGACGGCTCTCAAGCGGCTATTGTCTCAAGTTCATCTTCAACCGGTAAAGCAATTGTAACGGGCGCTACTAATCTCCAAGGGGACTATAATATTCAAATCAATCAGATTGACCCAGGCACCGCCCAGGAACAAAGAAGCAACATATTTACCCTCAAAGGTACCTCTACCTATGCTGATAGCAGGACCAAACTTGAGGAAATCGGCCAATTTTACGATGCTAACGGGGTCTTTGTTCTTGCATCAAGCCAAACTTTAACGATTCAAGCTGACTCAACGATTACCAGCGTTCAAGTCAGCAAGGATCTAACTTTACGCCAGTTCGCGGAACGAATTCAAAACGCCGTAACCGACAACTTAAAGATCAACGGAACATTGGTTTATATCAATACCACTTCAAGCAATGTTCAAGGCTCCTTGCAGCTAGTTTCCGGAATGGCCGGAAGGAGCGGTGAGATAGCTTTTTCCGCGGATCAAGGCCTTTTCAACGCACTAGGGTTTGCCCAAACTACCGCCAGCGCCGACCCGGTAAGCCAGGTCACTCGCTCCAACGCCGATGGAACAAGCCCCATAACCACGCAGATTAACTCAACCAGGGCAAGCGGGTTAATCGACGGAATTGATATTCAGTTTGAAG
>JACPTH010000342.1 GCA_016192885.1 bacterium
TTTACAAGCATCGGAATGTTTGGAACAACATTTAATACGCCTTTGTCACCCCGAACATGCACTTTATCGGTTGGGAATGTGGGGGTTCGCCCCAGAGTGACAGGATTGGAAGTAAAACCTTTGCTATCGGTTTGGTTAACCGTGACTTACGATCATCGAGTCCTTGACGGCGGAGAAGTTGCGCGAATGGGAAACAGTTTGCGAAGCTATGTTGAGAATTGGTCTGCCTAGACCACGGTAAATAAGAAAAGTTAAATTGGATTTAGAATTCGTCCTTTCGAATCAGTTGCTTTTGTGTAACCATTTAGTTAAAGGGGGCACGCGCCTGTTGCACGACGCCCCCTTTCGACACGCGAAATAAATTCGCGTATCTCAAACCCCGCGGTCGGTCGCTCTCGCGACCTCCGAATAATCCGCAACTCTTGCAAGGTAATTGAATGGAGAAAAGTATGGCTAGAATGGGCGGTATTGAAAATAAAACCGGTTCGCCTGTGGGGCAAAGAGCTCCCGTTGAGCAAAGACGAACCGAAAACAAACCCAATGAAAGGCCCAATGAAAAACTTGGCGCTTCCAATGTTGAACAACCTCCAAAGGCCCGCCCCCCTTCTCCCCAGAACCTTGGAAGAAGAATAGACACGAAAGCCTAGAGGGGTTTGGCGAAAACAGCCAATTATTTTAAAGCCGCGGAAGTTACCTTTTCAACAGCGGAAATTGTGTCTTTAATTTCTTGCTTGGAAAGAGTGGGGTGAACTAAAAACATTAATGATGTTTCTCCCAGTTCTTTGGCTATTCTTAATCGTTTTATCGGGCCTAAATTATTCAGGGTAAAAGCTTTTTCAAGATAAATCTCCCCGCAGCTTCCTCGGAAACAAGGTATTCCCTCGGCATTGATGGCGTCAACAATGCGATCGCGAGTCCAGTTTTCTTTTAACCTTTTCGGCTCCACAAAAACATAATACTTATAGTATGAATGAAAAAATTCTTTCTCCGGAATTGTAACCCGCAAAGCGGGGAAATTTAGGAAACTTTTATTGAGCATTGAGGCAAAATCGCGTCGAACACCCACCCATTTCTTAACTTTTTTTAAAGCTATTCTTCCAATGGCGGATTGCATTTCAGTAATTCTCCAGTTGGTTCCAAAGGATTCGTGAACCCACCGGAAACCGGGTTTATGTTTGCGGAAATAAACCGCATCAAAACTTTTACCGTGATCCTTAAACGCCCATGATTTTTCCCACAGCTCCCGGTTGTTTGTAGTAAGCATTCCACCCTCGCCTCCGGTGGTGAAAATCTTGTCCTGGCAGAATGAAAAAGCGGCGGCATCCCCAAAAGACCCTATCGGGCGGCCTTTATACCTCGAACCGGTTGCTTGTGCGCAATCTTCGATAACCCAAAGGTTATTTTTTTTCGCAAGGTCAAGGATCGGATCCATATCGCATGGCCATCCGGCCAAATGAACCGCAATGATTGCCCGGGTTTTTGGGGAAAGAACTTTTTCAATAGTTTCGGCCGTTAGGTTTTGACTTTTCCGATCGACATCGGCAATCACGGGAATCGCCTGACGCATTACGATGCAGCTCGCGGAAGCGATGAAAGTTCTGCTCGTTACAATTACTTCATCGCCCGGTTTTATTCCAAGAGAGTAAAGGGCCAATTCTAAAGCTACGGTTCCATTTGTAAGGGCGACAGAATATTTACAATCGGAAAATTCCGCGAATTCTCTTTCAAAAGCGCGACCTTCCTCGCCCGTCCAATAGTTCAACTTTCCCGAACGCAGAACATTGTTTACGGCTTCGATTTCATCTTCGTCAGAATTTGGCCACATTGGAAAGGGTTTAGTTCGGACAGGTTTTCCGCCATCTGATGCAAGGGTTTTCATAATGATTCCGCTTTTCAAAATTCCTTTCCAGGAGTTCCAATGACCGTCTTGTGCGAAGAGATGTTCTTTACAACTGTTGCACTTGCCCCAACGATTACCGCCTCTCCAATGACCAGATTTGGAAGAACGGTCGATCCCGCGCCAAGAAAGCATTCCGCCGGAACTTTCACGGAACCGCAAAGAACGCAACCGGGGCCTACATGCGAGTTATCACCAATATTGCAGTCATGATCGATCGTTGATGCGCTATTGATGATAACATTATTCCCGATGGTCGTATCCGAATTTATCGTTGTCCCGGCCATTACAACCGTTCCATCCCCGATTTTTACTCCTCTTCCAAGGTTTGCGGACGGGTGAATCGTCGAAAGCAAATGAATCCCGTTTTTTAAAAGCCAAGAAAATATTGGCTTTCTGGAATTTTCCCCGATTGAAACTATACCTGTTAAAAGGGCTTTGGGGGCCATGCGAAGTTCCAGTAGCTCTTTCCTTCCGCCAAGAACCGGATACCCTAGAACTGAGGAATTTTTTAAGCTTGAATTATCGTCGAAAAGGCCGAAAATATGGAACTTCCCCTCTTTTTCAACAATATCAATAATGACCTTGGCATGGCCGCTTGCTCCAAAAAGGAATATTTCATTCATGGTTCATTAAACTTTCCATTTTGACGTAAAACCCTTAAATTTTTCGACCGTGGCATGCCCCTCTTGATTCACCCCAGCCCTGTTTAAAACTTTCATGCCGGTTAACCAGAGTATTTTTAAATCAAGAAAGAGGTTCCAATTTTCAATGTACCAAAGATCGAGTTCAAATTTTCTTTCCCAGGAAATATCGTTTCGTCCGTTAATTTGAGCCCATCCGGTGATTCCGGGAATCACATCATGCCTTTTCGCTTGTTCTTTGGAATAAAGCGGAAGGTATTCCATTAGTAATGGGCGGGGCCCGACCAGACTCAAGTCGCCTCTTACCACGTTCAACAACTGGGGAAGCTCATCAAGACTGGTTTCCCGCAAAAATTCTCCAAGCGGGGTTAGCCTTTTTTCATCGGATAAAAGCTCTCCGCTCTTTTCAAAGGTATCATTCATGGTGCGAAATTTCCAAAGAACGAAGGGTTGCCCCATAAATCCGGGGCGTTGTTGCCGAAAAAAAATTGGAGACCCCATAAAAGTAAATATGGAAAAAGAAACAAAAAAAAGGATCGGTGAAAAAATAATCAGCAAAATAAAAGCGATTGAAAAATCTATCACGCGTTTGACGAGCCTTTGAATTTTGTTATTTGGAACTCCTTTCCGCGCTTTGGGGTTCCAAGATTTAACCTCATTTTTCATTAAAATTTGAAAAGCTTTTTCAGGTTTTTCCCGATTTTTTTTATCTCCTGCTTGATTTGTTTTTCCGGAGATTTAGGCTCCGGAGCAGGAGAAGGTGCGGATGCTACGGGTTGGGGCTCTTGGGTTTCTTGAACCGGAGCTGAAGCGATTTTGGAGGGCGGTACGCCGAGGATTTTCCCCAACTCTTTGTTAATCGTTTTCTCAAGCGCTTTTTTTAGGTCTTTCTCTACGCTCTTTGTGGGTAAATTTAGCGAGGCGGAGGATGTTCCGGAAGCGTTTTGAGCTTCTTCGGAAGAACTCTTTCCGGTAACCGCATCAATTAGAGCCTCTTTTATTTTTCTCTCAGCGACTTTTTTTAACATTTTATCTATTCGAAGATCTAATGAAGGGGAAAGGATGCTACCTTTAACCCCGACCGGGATTTCTAAGGAAGATTGGTCTCCGATAAGTTGTTTTAGTAATTGACTTTGTTGGCAGACGTCCCTTTGGAGGTTTACCAAAGCCTTTCCGCTTAAACTGGTGTCTAAACCTACCGTCCCCTCAAAGGAAATTGATCCGCTATCACTTTTAAAAATCAAGTCTTTGGAGTTCATTTTCCCATTTTTAAAAACAAAATTACCGGTAAGACCTTTTAATTCACCCGAGGAAAGATTGGGAGCGTTTAAGGCTGAAAAGATTTCAGCCGCGACCGGAGGAGCCTGGTATCTTCCTGATTTCATCAAAATCGTTGAATTCCCCTCAAGGGAATCTAAGCCGGTAGTGTCACCGGATGTTTGAAAGGTCACGTCAACATTCCCCGATAAAACATTCTTCAATGAGGTGTTTGCGGAAAGAAACGCTTGTACGCCGACCCCTTGCAACTTTGAGTCAAAGGAAAATTTGACCGGTTTTTCAGCGAGGAAAACTTTCCCCGAGGTTTCAAAAACTCCCTCAAAGAATTTTGCGGAAGCCTTGGATATTGTGAGAACCTTTGAGGAAAAAGAAAATGGAGAATTTAAATCAGTGAACGGGAACTTAAAAGTCGAAGGGCTGTTTTTTGAAATAGGGGTTTCAAATCTTCCGGATGGAACTTTTGCCACACCTTCGACTACAAGCTTTTCAAGGGTTCCATGAATTTTTCCGGTCGCGTCCCCCGCTCCGAAAATCTTGTACCCGGTTTGGGATAGGAAGAATTCACCTATATCGGAAACATCAAGAGGTGAAACCAAATACTCGAAATTTGTTTTAAAGCTCGCAAGGTCGTCGACGGTTCCCTTCAACTTTATCGAAGAACTTCCCCAATCCATCATTAGTTCTTCAATGATCAGGGTATTATTATTAAATTTTAGAGGCCCCACGATTCGTTTTGCGGGTCTAAATGCGCTTGGGTGGCTGAAATTGGCGCCCCTAAGGACTGCGGTCCCGCTTACGTTGGGTTGGGTAGCCTCGCCGGAAACGGAAATTTCCAGATCAGCCTTCCCTGAAAAATCCAGGTTTTTAGGAAAAGCGGGAAAATTTCTACTCAGGAATTTCTTTACTTCCGTTAGGGCGATTTCAGTAATTTGCCCATTCGCTTTTATTACAGGGTGAACAAAATCGTCTATTCTTCCATCCGCCGTGAGATTACCCCCCGCCAGGACAGCTTTAATGCCCTCAA
>JACPTH010000343.1 GCA_016192885.1 bacterium
GACCGCGGGGATTGAGATACGCGAATTTATTTCGCGTGTCGAAAGGGGGCGCGGGCCCCATTTAACTAAATGGTTACTTCAACTACAATTTTCGAATGGAAATTCCTTGTGTTTCGATGATATAATATTTAAAATTTTTTAACTTTGCTTAACTTGTGATGAATTTCCTAAATTAATTAAAACAAAGAGGAAGACAAATGAGTCTTACAAGCTTTTTAAAAGGGGTTTCCTTATTTTCGGATTTATCTGAAGAAGAATTGCAGAATATCCAGAACCGAACTGAACTGGTTCAATTCATTAGAGACGCAATAATCTGCAAAGAAGGTCAAAAGGCTGATTCAATGTTTGTAATTAAATCAGGAATTGTCCAGATTTTTTGCGACGACGGGAAAGGCGGTAGAAAGGTTCTGACCCATTTAAAACGCGGGGACTATTTTGGTGAAATCGCCCTTCTTACTGAGGAACCGCGCATAGCAAGCGCCTGCGCACTCGCAGAAACCGAAGTAATCAAAATTAAAAAAGATGAGCTTTACAGTGTTCTAAAAATGGCGCCAGGGATTGCGCTCAACATAATTCGAACCCTTTGTGGAAGGCTTGCCAAAACAAACGTTCAAAGCGCGAAAGAAAAAACATATAATGTTTTCGCCGTCCTTGGACCCGATACAGGTTCAGGAAAAAGCTTTTTTGCCCGAAATCTTGCACTTGCCATGCAAACCCTTTTGAAGAAACCGGTGTTGCTTTACGATCCTAACCTAAGAGATGATCGTGTCGCCAAAGCCCTCGGTGTAAGCTCTCATTCAAACATAATCGATGAGTTAATTGACTGCGAGCGAATTGCGGACATTCAAAAATATGTGGTTGCTGCGCCCTGCGGATTGCTTACCATTCTTCCGCAGGAAAACGGATTAACAGACTTGCGATTAAAGGAATTTCACACCTTTTCCCTTATGAAAACGGTCTTGGAAAGGTTTGAGTTTATTGTAGTCGATAGCAGCTCCATGTTTACAAAAGTAACCAAAGATATTGTACAATCCTGTGACAAAATAATCTACTTAATGTCCAGTAAGAACGTTTCAATTGGCGGATTAATCAAGCATTTTGAAGAAACCCGTCGTTCTTGGCAGGTTCCCCCCGAAAAAGTCTCCTATGGGGTTATGCGGCTTTCCGACGACCCTTCAAAACAGAGCATCCTTACTGAATTAGATTCAAAATTCATTGAATTTGAAATCCCCTTCGACAAAAGCCTTGTGGGAAAGCGAGACCCGGATTTGCAACCTCTGGTTGTAAAGGATCCTCAGCATCCGATTTCACAGGTTACGGCAATTGAAGCCGATAAAATACTTTTTAACCAGACGTTTGGGATAATGCTTCCAACTTTTGAAGAAGAACCGGCAAAGAAAGATTTAGCTTTTCGGTGGGCTGATCAATGCCGCCATGAAATGTTTGCCCTTCTTCGACAAGTTGATGTTACTACTCCCTTTATTTTCAACGGCAAACCCTTTCACCACATAAAAGGGAAAGCCGCCAAATGGATGTTGAATCAGTTGGTTCCCGCGGTGGTTGATTTCCTAAATCGTTTTAAAAAAGAGTTCACTGTCGATCGAACCTGCTTTCTCTTGAACGAAAATGAAAATATCGTTTGATACGGTTACATAACTTCTATTACAACTAAAGTTAGATCGTCATTAGGTTTTTTTTCTTTTATTTCCGATTCTAACCACTGCTTAAGATCATTAAAAAGGTCTTCGCCCGGTCGGGAAATTTCCGGAACCATGTTATAGAACTCGTAAAATTGTTTTTTGGGGAAAGGTTTTGTCCCCAAATCTAAAATACCATCGCTCACCAGAATTAGCCTATCGCCCTTAGAAACTTTTTGCCTATCTTCGCCGTAACAAACCGAAAATGCTATTCCAAGAGGCGGCGTAGATCTCTCCGAAAAACTGACTGTTCGATCTGCGAGGAAGAGGCAAGGGGCCGGATGGCCCGCCAGAGAGATTGAGAATTCCTTTAATTCGGGGTTCCAATAAACCGCAATCATTGTTGAAAAAAGAGTTACCCTATCCTCCGTAAATTCAAAAAGCCATTTGTTCAACTGTCTTAACACTTCTCGTGGAGCGCCGGAAGCGGAAGTTGCTTCGGAAATAAAGGAATTAAGCAGAGGAACAAACATTGATGCGGATAAACCTTTTCCCATAACGTCTCCAAGGATTATCCAGGTTCCTTTTTCCATTGGTCGAACGAAGTAAAAATCTCCTCCCACGCTTAAAGCTTGATGATTCCAGGAACGAACATTTAACCCTTGAGCTTCAATCGACTCAGGAGGAAAAAATGCCTTTTGGATTTGTCTCGCCAAGTTTAGTTGGAAATTTAAATCAGACTGCCGTTCCTTAAGCTCATCGCGCTGAGCCAAAATTGTCTTTTCCATTTGGCGGCGAAGAGAGGTATCAGAAACCAGCATCGCGGAACCTATTCTTTTTCCTTCGGATGAGTTAATTGGAGTCGCTGAGACCGAAACCCACCGGTTTTCCCCTAAGGAAAGCTCGCTTCTATAAGGGTTGGTAGGATGGCGATTTGCTATTAAGTCATTGATTTTATATTGACACCTATGACAATCGTAAATCAACTTCCCCTTCATTTCGTGAAAGCGACACCTAAGAATAGCTTCCGCTTGAGGGTTCATATATATCACCGCGTCATTTTGGTCGGCAATAATTATTCCTTCCCCCAATGAGCGAAAAAGATCCTTAACGAATTCATTTTCAAAAAGAGAACCTAAATTTTCGGTTGAAATCATATTTTACCAATCGAAAAACTAACCTTCCCAAAGATAGGAAAACTCGAGGGATGAAAAAATCTCGGAAAAGATTATAAATTTTACCAAGTTTACCATATAATACAATTTGGTTTCTTGTTCAAAACGGGGATGACCATCAAACACGGCAAATTGTGAATTGAGAGGGTTTCAGGGTGAAAATTTTTTCTTACACAAATTTAAAGGCAATTTGCTTTTTGCTTTTTTGCACGGCATTTTCTACCCAAGGTTCCTCTTATGAAACCAATCTTCAAGCTGTTAATCAAGAGATACCTCTTGAAAGGGATTTTCGAGCGGAAACCATCTATTCCCTTCAAGTTTCAAGGTTTTTTGACGGCGACTTAGAAAACAATTTTTTTTGCAGGGAGAGAATTAAGAAAGAAGATCCCCATTGGCGAGGAGATTTGAAAGGTCTCATCGAGCATCTCGATTACATCCAAAATCTTGGGTTTACCGCAATTTCCATAAATCAACCCGTTGAGAACCGGGGTTCACTAGATTTTCAGGGTGATTCCTCCTATGATTGGATGAAAATTGACCCAAGACTTGAATCTCCCGGTGCAACCTTCAAAGATTTTATTCATGCGGCGCACCAAAGAGGGTTCAAAGTTATTCAAACTTTTATTTTAAATCATTCTTCCAACTATGGAATTCGCAACCAAGTGTTTGTTGACCGACTTCCTCATAAGTTTTTTCGAAAAACCGGATTAAATGTGCCTTGGCCGTATGTTTTCAATCTGGGAAATTACAAAAATCCTTTTCGTGAAGACAACGATAACCCTCGCGCGCCCGAATGGTTTCAAGATTATCTACGCCGCGATCCTTGGGGCCAAGGACCGCTAATTGATTCAAAGACCGGAGTCAAATTGCCCCTTGAAAATTATAATCCTCAAAGATTTTTTGGGACCGATGAGGCGATTCTTGATCGAGAATGGTATCACCGTAACGGATGGCTAACCCCCGAAAATTGCTCGAATTTAACTTCTGCCCAGGGTCAACATCTCGGGACAGATTCCATCGACCTCGCTACTGAAAACTGGAAAGTGAAAAATTATTTTAACCAAGCTCTTCGCGTTTACCTTGATCTTGGAATTGATGCGATTAGAGTCGATTTTGCCGCCAACATAGATAGAAATGAGCTACTAACATTTGTCAATCAATGGCGGGAGTACAAGCGTAACCTTTTTGTTTTAACGGATGTCCCTTCCATAGGATCAGGCTTTGGGCAGCTTGGAAGCGACAAATATCCCTCGGAGTTAACTCCTTGGTGGTACAGTCGCCTTGGAAACGATGTGAAAAACCCTGATTCGGGAGGTTTTTCAAACCTAGGAGTGCTTGACTATCCATTGTTTAACATCTGGCCCAAATCAACATCCAACGGGACCTTCCAAGGCGTCGGCGATGTTGTCTCAATGGATTGGGTTTACGGAGACCCGACCCATCTGGTTACTTTTTTTCATAACTTTAATCTTGGGCCAGGGTTAGATAACAGATATCGGTTCAACGGAGAAACCTGGAAGGCGGCGATTTCTTACAATCTTATGTGGACCATTCGCGGAATTCCCTCTCTATTATGCGGCGAAGAAATTGAGTTCATGAAAGGTTACCCGCAGGTGTTTACCAATGAATTGGAAACCCTTGATATGACAGGGAAAGCATATTTCGGAGATCGCATTTCCCCTGAAAACATTTCCGCGAGCCAAAACCATCCATTGTACAAGCATATCCAAAGACTTAACTTGATCCGCTCAAAAATTCCTGCGCTCCAGATGGGAAGCCTATTTCAAGGAAAGGAATGGGGGCAAAATGGAATCAATGCTGTGGTTGGGCTTTCAGCGGGGATTGATGAAACTTTCACGGTGGAAAGAATAAGAAACGGGATATACTTCGATGCAATAACTAGCGGCTCGCAAAACATTTCAAGCGGTTCTATTACATTTTCCGTGAAAGCCAACTCCGCAGGCATTTGGGTAAAAAACGGGCCCGGAAAAATTGGAGAAGACGGCCCATTCTTAAAGTAGCGAGATAAGCAGGAAAAGACAGATCTCTCCCTTTTCAAGATGACCGTTCTAATACAGGTCAATATTAGCACTAAGGTTGGGTTTGCCCTAAGCCGCGAAGTCACAATATTTTACTAGACAGATAAAAAGATAATGAAGGATAATTAGAAAAGATATGGTTCATTAATTTTTCTTTTAAAAACAACGGAAAATAATGAAAACAAGCTTTTCTTGATTGAAAGGGGTTTTATGAGTTTTACTGCAAAGAATCGGTTCTGTTTTTTTCTTATCGGGGTTTTCATTTTTCTTTGCGCCTCACTTTCATCGGGGCTTTCGTCGGGAGAAGTTGTTTTTGTGGATATCAGATTGATGGCCTTTTCCCACCCTCTTTTCAAAAATTTCGACCCTAAAACGAGAAGATTTATTGAATCCGCCTCTGACCCTCAGCTCGTTAGAAAAGAAGGTTTTGCAGGGTTAAAGAAAAACGTTGAAAAAGTAACGAAAGAATTGGAGAATTTATCCAAAACTTGGGGACCCAAATTTAAAGGTTCCCCAAATGAGCGAAAAGAAGTTGAAAAACAATTCTTGGAAAAAAGAAAAAACCTTGAAAACACTCTTGAATTTCTTAATGAACAATTATTTTATGTAAAGGAACTTCCTGGAGTTCCGGCGTTTTCAGAGCATAGATCGATTCTTCCGCAGGTCAGAAAGATTTCCCAAGACATAAAAGATGCAATATTGGAACTAAAAAAGCGAGTCAGAGCAAAAATAGTTTTGGATGTTTCAAGCCTTTTCCCTTATCTTCAAGAAGAAGTAGATACCAGAATTTTGTTTAATCAAACTATTCCAAATTTCTGGAGAGAAAACGTGGTTGAATCAAAAACCGGGCAAGTTTTTACCTGGCTTATTGAAGCAAAAAAGTTTTGGTTGAATTCTGATGATTCAATAAAAACAATTCCATTTGGAGTCGTTGATTACAGATTAACCGCCGTAGAGATTTTGAGTGAAATACTGAAAAACAGGAAATAAATCGATGAAAAAAAGTGTTTCTCTTTCAATTTTTTTGTTTCTTTTGGCAACCCTTTCATCTAGTTCATCCGCGCAGCCAGTTTCAGGCTGGGGAACCGTGGATACCAGACTTTTATTGATTGTTCACCCCGCAATGGAAAATTTTGATTACATTAATCAGCGCTTTTTTCGACCAGACGCAAGTAAAATGTCCGGTTCTAAAATCAGTGAAGAACTGGAAAAAGCTCGTAAAGAATCGACCCCGCTTCTCGGAGACTTTAAAACCAAAGTTGCCGAAGCCACGACAGGAAGAGCAACTCTTTTCCTTGAGAAAGACCGCAAAACTAGACGAATTTTAGAGCCTTCAAAAGATGATGAAGGCCGAACTAAAAGTCGAATCAACCAAGCAAAAAAAGAATTTGCCTTTTTAAAAAAGGAATCCAGCTCAAAC
The DNA here is from genome assembly GCA_016192885.1 of bacterium. Lineage (GTDB taxonomy): Bacteria > Muiribacteriota > Ozemobacteria > Ozemobacterales > Ozemobacteraceae > JACPTH01. The sequence goes on from JACPTH010000343.1 coordinate 6,272, forward strand.
GACCAACTGACATCATATGAAACTATTCCAATTGATGAAAAGGAAAGAAAAAAATTGCTGGAAGATATTGAAATCGAATTTAAAGATAGAATCGCTTCTTACGATCTCTATATCGAAAATTTGAATTCTCAGATTAATTTCCTTCAAGAAAAAATGTATTCCTCAATCTATTTGACCACTCCTGAAACTCGAGAAAAATTGAAGTCGATAAAAGATGAAATATCGAGTTTGATTTCCGAAGCGGCAAAAGAGGGAAACTTCGGGGTGGTCATGGATACGTCGTTTTCCGCAAAGGCGATAAAAAAAGCCCGGGATATTTTTAATCTTCCCCTTCAACCCGACTACGGAGATTCGTTATCTTCCGCGTTATTTCATGAGTTTTCCAATTGGGAAAAGCCTAACAAGGTTTTCAAGGACGCGGCCGGAAATGACCTTTCCCCCTACCATGGTACCGGTGCCACCGCATCAAACAAAGCCCTTGTTTTCAAGAAATACCTGGAGGTCCGAAATTACATCGGCGAGGAACTAGCAAATTTTACTCCTGGTAACATTTTCCTGGTGGGCGGAGTACGCCCGTTGTCGCAGGAAAGCTATTTTCAAAATACTCAATTCCGGAGCCTTTAAAGAACGGGCTACAAATGATTATTAAAGATTTTTCCAATTTTGAGAAATCTTCTTACCAACCTCCGACGGCCCCTGTTCCTCAAAGTGATTAGAATCTGGAAGGAGAAAAAATCATGAAATTTTCAACTATTTTCTTAGGGTCTTTATTATTGATTTTTTCCGCATTTCCGGTTTTCGGGCAACTACATGATTTTTATAGGCAAAATGGGGATTGCTACCTCCTTATCGGCGATGGGCCATTTAGAGGCGTATATGCTCTAAATAACCTGACCGGAGGAAGCGTAGAACTTCTTTTTAATCGCGCCGATTTGGATTCATACGGATTGGTTGCGGCAATAAAATGGATTTCGACATCAAACTCATATATTAAATACCTTTTTACTTTTTCGGGCGCGGATACGGGATGGAGCACGGTAACAGGGAACGTTCCCCGAAAAGTGGTAATGGAACCTTCAGATGGGATTTATGCATGGAACGTCGTTCCACAGTACACGGTTCACAGATTCCATGGGCCGCCGTCCCAAGGCCCCACGGGTAAAGGTAACCATCCGCAAGGCACTTTGGATTACAAATTTTCCGGTTTTGACTACCCGTGCAAAGAAATTCCCGCTCCGGTTGCCACAATGCCGGGTTATTACTGGGTACAAGCAGGCAAATTCTATCATGCACTCGATTGGCCGGTTTGGAGCCCATATACCTATCAATGTTGGACCGCTGCCGGCAACAATGATGTTAATCTTTCCAAAAGACCGGATGGAACTTTTACCTCCGCCTGCACGACCAGAATGGCTGGGCCTGATTCATTTACAAATGAGTACGCGAAATGCGGGTGCGCGAGTAGAAGCGCAAGGGGTGGGTGGGTTCATTGGATACTCCGAGAAAACATTCTGGCGAAATACAGAGATTTAACCCTTTATGAATTTAATCGCACCACCAAAATAGGCCCAACCGCTAAAACCTCTCTCCCCCAGGTGAAGACCGGCGAAAAATCAACAATGGATAAAAGAGGAGAATGCATTGATGGGTGCATCACTCAGGCCGATGGAGTCGATCTTCCTGGTAGGGCAACCCCCTTCTTAGACACAGCATATTCTTCAGTAGTAGATCGCTCCTATCTTTACTCCAGGGAACCAACCTCAACGGAATACACTCTTTCAGGCGTTACCGCCGCAGACTCGCTAGTTGGGAAAGCCGATGATTTAACGGCCCAAAATATCGGAATTAGCTCA
>JACPTH010000178.1 GCA_016192885.1 bacterium
TGCTTCCCGGCAAAGATTCGGAAAACAACGAGACCCATTGTTCGATTTCATTTATTCGGGTTTCAATGGCTTCGTGAAGTTTTTTTACCTGATCTCCCACTTTAATTATTTCCATTTGGATCTGTTGCTTTTTCAATAAAAGCGTCGGCAAAAAACGCTTAAACATGGCAAGCGCTCTTCGCTGCTTTAACAACTCAGGGCGGGTTTTCTTTACTTTCTCAGCCATTTTGTTTTTTCATCAATAGGGGAATCAATTTACTTTTTTCGGCCAAAACTTTTCAACCAAATTCGTTCTTATTCCGGTTTCCCTTGACTCGAAGCAATCAGCCAACATAGTCCAAGCTAGATCAAGGCAAGCTTCAAGTTGAATATTCAAGGAAATATCCATTAGCTTAGTTTCAAACATTTGACCGTATTTTAGAAGCTTGTAATCCCATGGGGACATTTCGAAACCCATTGCCCGTTTTTCCCTCGCTTCGCGACACTTCGCGTAAAGCTGGATGCAACCATCCATTATCGCCCGATGATCGTCTCTTGTTTTTGCATTAACCATTTGCTTTAAGCGCGAAAGTGAGCCAAAAGGTTCTATCCACCCGCCTTTCAAATAAAACTGCCCCTCTGTGATGTAACCGGTATTATCCGGAACCGGATGAGTAACATCATCGCCCGGCATGGTTGTAACGGCCATAAGAGTTACCGAACCTCCGTTTTCAAAAACGACGGCTTTTTCGTAACGCGCGGCGAGCTGAGTGTACAAGTCTCCCGGATATCCGCGATTGCTCGGGATTTGCTCCATTATAATCGCGATTTCTTTTAGCGCATTCGCGAAATTGGTCATATCCGTGAGTAACGCGAGTACGCGCTTGCCCTGAACCGCGAATTTTTCGGCGAAGCATTCAACAACCGGATCTGAAGCCGTGTGAATGAACATTACCGATCTTGCCATCGTTCCGCCTTCTTCGAGACGTCGCTTAAAAAATAAATAATCATCGTATTTCAAACCCATTCCGCCCAAGATTATGACGTCGGCTTCCGCCTGAAGCGCGATACGGGCCAAAAGCTCATTAAATGGCTCCCCGGGAATGGAAAAAATGGGAAGTTTTTGGCCTTCCACCAAAGTATTAAAAACGTCAATCATGGGAATATTCGTCCGAATCATCCTATGGGGCATTAATCTAACCGACGGATTAACGGAGGGCCCGCCTACCTCAATAAGGTTTTCGGAAAGCCTGCTTCGCCCGTCCCGAGGTTCGCCGCCTCCGGTGAAAATTCTTCCGAAAAGGTTCTCGGAAAAACTAAATCGCATCGCCGAGCCCAAGAAACTAACTTTATCTCCCGTTGAAACTCCCCGCGTTCCGGCAAAAACTTGAATCACTTGCGCCAAGGATCTCCCGCTTTGACCTTCAACTACCGCCAACTCCTCATAACCGATTCCTTCAGCCTTGAGTGTCGCAACGTTTCCGGTGATTCGATCAATTCGAGTATAGTATTTACGCATTGATACTTTCCTTTCTCCCGTTCCCTATCACGCGCCTTTCCGCTGCTTCTTTTCTTTCATTCCGCCTTCCATCTCCTAACTCCTAACTTCTAACCCCCGCTTAGTTCAGAAGTTGCAGGACATTTTGCTCGATTTGATCCATTTGGGGACTCTTCCATGCGGAATAATTCCAATTTCGGACCTGTTCGGTAAGCGTAAAGAAAAGATCGCGAGCTTTCTCTTTTTCCGCCAATTTAAATGGGTGCTCCAAGATTCGACAAATCAAATCAAAAAGATATGCTTGGCGTTCAGGGGAGCAAACGGCGTCGATTTCATCGAAGGAATTTTGTTGCAAATAAACGGAATCAAGGAACTCGGATTTTAGATAAACAACGAAATCATCAATGGAAGTTCCTTCTTCGCCGACCACTTGCATCATTTCAAAAACCGTTCTACCTGATCTTAGGAATGAGCGAGCAAGAGCAACCTTTTTCGAGTCAATTAAACCCTTGTACTTTGACCACGATTCCAACGGGTCGATTGCGGGAAAACGGCGAGCATAGGAACGGGCGTAAGAAAGCCCTAAAAAAGCCCCCACAACTTTTAACGTCCCTTGGGTTACGGGCTCTTCGAAATTCCCTCCTGCGGGGCTTACGGTGCCGCCTATCGTGAGGGAGGCTTCTCGATTATCCTTTAATCGAACGATTCCGGCGCGTTCATAAAACCGAGCGATGCTGCTTTCTAAATAAGCGGGAAAAGCCTCTTCTCCCGGAATTTCTTCAAGGCGTCCGCTCATTTCCCGAAGGGCTTGTGCCCACCTTGAGGTTGAATCGGCGAGAAGAAGAACGTTTCTTCCAATTTGGCGATAATATTCGCCCAGGGTTACGGCGGTGTAGATTGAAGACTCGCGAGCGGCGACGGGCATGCTTGATGTATTGCAAATAATGATGGTTCGTTCCATCAAGCTTTTACCGGTGCGCGGATCTTTCAAATGCGGAAATTCCCGCAGGGTTTCAACGACTTCTCCGGCTCGCTCTCCGCATGCGGCGATAATAACTATATCAATATCCGCATAGCGACTAGTTATTTGCTGCAATACCGTTTTTCCGGCTCCGAACGGTCCGGGAATGCAATAGGTTCCCCCAAGCATAATTGGGAAGAAGGTATCAATGATTCGCTGTTTTGTAACAAGGGGTTGGGTGGGTAACAATCGTTCTTGATAAACTCCTAGCGGAATTCGAATCGGCCATTTATTCACCATGGTTAAAGATTGCGTTTGGCCCTCTTTTTCAATTACCGCGATTTCTTCCATAACTGAGTAATCCCCTTCAGGAACAAGGGATTTTAATTTCCAATTTTCGGAAAGATTAAATGGCGCCAAAATTTGGTGGGAAAAAATACCTTCAGGGACTGAACCAAGCGGAGATGCGGGGGAAACATAGTCTCCGACTTTCGCAGTCGGAGTGAATTCCCACTTTTTATCTTTGTCAAGCGGCGGAAAATAATGTCCCGGCTCCAAAAAAACTCCCATTTTCTTGGCAAGCAAAGGCAGAGGGTTTTGGAGACCGTCGAAAATTTGCCCTAAAAGCCCCGGCCCTAGCTCGACGGAAAGGAGGTCGTTGGTAATTTCAACTTCATCTCCTATCTTTAAACCGCGTGTTAGCTCGAAAACCTGCATATCCGCTCGATTTCCGCGAATCCTGATGATCTCCGATTTCAGGGCTACTCCATCGGCTCTATGGCAGTAGGCAACGGCGTTCTGCCTAACTATTCCCTCAAATTCAATTGTAACCATGTTCCCATAAACGGTAACGATTTTTCCGATAAGACTCACAGGGAGGAGACCTCCTTGAGGATTTTTCTTCCTAAATTTTTATCAAATCGGGCGTAACGCAGAAGCAACCTAAGTTTTAACAAGTACCCTGTCAATTCATTTAAATCAAAGGAATATCGATCGGACTCGCTTTCGATAAATCGCCAGCGGTTCTCGTCAAGAAAACGTTCGCCTTGCATGGGATCGGAAATCCTTTGCCACCCTTTAACGACTTCGGTAAGTTCTTCACCAGGGGAAAACGGAACAACTTGGGTTTGCAAGGATGTCCTTGCTATCTCAAGGGCGCTCCGAAGACCGGTTTCAAAATCTACCCATCGTACAAGCAGCGTTGATTGAATTATCTTTCCGACCTTTCGAAGATGTTCGTAGTAAGCCTTCCAAAGTGATTCTATCCAGGTTTCGGCGCTATCCGCGCACGAATTTAAATTTAGAACCTCGGAAATGGAACTCGGAAAATCAGGCATCGAAAAATCTTGAGGCGACTTGCTTTCAAAATTTCCCTTCGCTGCAAAGACCGGCCTTTCATTTGCCGCTGTTTTTATGGATTCTTCAAGGGTGATCCCCTCAAGAAGCAATTTGGCTTCATTGGTACCTTCTTTTGATATTTGTTCATGAACTTCGTCAAAACCGACGGTGGCAATTTCGCCCAAAGATGGAATCGGGGGAAGAAAAGTTAGAAGATAGTAAAACCTATTAGCCATTGGTTTCCTTGGGAAATTGGGGGTTATCTAAAAGTTTCTCCAAATCGGGGGACATGATTTTTCTAAAAGCTTCAGCAACCGAGAGTTCGGTTACTTCAATTACTTGCCCGCCTTTCGGGTCTCTTAGCTCAAAGCCGGAAACTTTCAGCCCTTCTACGAGTCTTACTTCGGCTTGGTGCTCCCTGAAAATGTTTTGAACAACGGATTCCGCGATAGATTTCCCGGTGGCTTGGCTTAGGGCTAAATCCCAGGACCGGCCTTGTTTCTGGTTTTTTATTAGCTCCGAAAGGGCTTCCTTTAACACGGATTCTGTGGAAAGAAGATTGGAGGCTTTTTGGGACAACAAAAAGGTCGCGATTTCCTCGATTCGCCTTTTAACATCAAGGATTAAATCGCGGGCCACCATTTTTAACTCCGCCTCAGAACGTTGCCTAAGCCGCTTGATTTCATCTTCAGCTTCGGAAATGCGTTTTTTTGCGCTTTCGACCGCCCCATTTTCAATTTCGGATGCCTGTTTCCGGGCCTGGGAGAGAATTATCTCTCCTTCCTTGCGGGCGACTTCAATTCCCTCTTCTTTTAGTTGCTTTGCAAAAGAAGCAACATCAGTAATCATGCGCGGTCTCCTCGAAAAAAATTTTGCGGAGCAAAATGATGTTTCACCGGAAATGAAGCATTTTTATCATAAAAAAAATTGTTTGACAAGAACAATTTTGGGTTTTTACCCTTCTGATGTCATTGGATGCCGTTTTCAATAAGCTTCAGCCATCAGCCATTAGCTAAAAGCGCTGAATAATGCGGTGTAGGGGACGGTCGCGACCGTCCCTACTTGAAATGTCATGGTTCTCAAAGTTTGATGCTTTTGAAGTGGTGTGGTGGCTAAAGAATTTCCTAGGTTTTTTGCTGAATGCTGGCCGCTGATAGCTGAATGCCTACCAGTAAAAACCTTTATTGGGGAACGGTTACCAAAAAAAAGGCCTAGCGGCGAATTTCCCAAATCATATGCGGAAGTTCGGGTACAAGAATTCGTTCCAGCACTAGTTTTACGGCGTTTGTCGAACCGGGGATGCAAACCAATAGTTTTCCCTGGGCAATCCCCGCGGTGGCACGACTAAGAACGCACGCCGGGCCGATTTGCTGGAAGGAAAGGTAGCGAAACAATTCTCCGAAACCGGGAAGTTCTTTACTAAAAAACTTTTTGGCGATTTCAATTGTTCCATCCCTGTGGGATAAACCTGTTCCCCCATTCGTAATAATAGCGTCTACGGTATCGGTTAGCCATAACCGTAAGGTTTCTTCAATCTTCCCCGGATCTTCTTTTATCACCGCGTAACGGGCAATCGAATAACCGGCTTCCAGGATTTTGCTTTTTATCAAGCTGCCTGAAGCATCTTCAGCCTCTCCGCGGGTGTCGGAAAGGGTCAAAACTGAAATTGCTAATTCCTTGGGTGCGCGGGTTTTATGTTCTTCGTGTGACATGATGATTATGAGGAATAAATTAGGC
>JACPTH010000344.1 GCA_016192885.1 bacterium
CCGACTTTTAGCAAAAGATCCCGGTAAAACGCGTCATAGATATTATTTAACATAAGCGAATTTGAAGCGGTGGAGGAATATAAATTCGCCAACGATTTCACATAAGATCTTGCCTCCTTTTCCGGGTCTGAATAAGTATCAAGAGGCTTCTCAAGACGCTTTCCGTGGTGGTGAAGATAAAGAAAGAAAACCAAAAGTAGCTGCAACATGGCAAGACACACCGGATTCGCTTTGATAAGACTCCAAAGTGAATCGTATTTCTTCTTTATCAATTTGGTCGGGGTAAAACCCGGGCCTCCGTCGGAAACTCCGGGATTTTGAATGTAATGATCCGGGTCAAAAAATGCGACAGGCAAACCTTTTCCGCAATGTGAAACGATGTTGACATAAAAAACTGAGTTATCGCCTTTTTGAATTCCTTCCCAATCGATGGAAGTCCCTAAGCTGGAAAGAATCACCGCTCCGGATCCGATGTAAAATTTTACCACTGTCGGAGAGTTTCCGTCGCGAACTAGAACTACGTAATCTTGCCTTTGGGGCATGAAATGAACCCGCGTTCCTTCATCGACAAGCCCTTGTACATTTTTTAATTCGCCAACGGGTTGATTGGGGGAGTGAACTTCAAAAGAGCTTGGCATCGGCTCTTCAAAAATTTTTAGCTTAAAAGCGTCGAAAAAATCATTTGCGAAAGAAGAAATATAAACGGCTGTTCCTCCCAAGCTACACCAACTACGAATACTTGCTTTCTCGGAAACCGTTAGCAAACGTTGCGGATTAATTATCATCAAAACCCTGGTTTGGGTGGAAAGCAGACCGTCTGAAACGGTTGTGTAGAACGTTTTGTAACCCAACTCCTCACAGAGGAGCTTGAAAATATGATCCAACCTTCGGGGGGTATTTGCCGGGGTAGGGCCCTGCTGGGAGCTTTTCTTTGGGCCCGAATCTGAAGGAACCTCAATGAGGGTTTCACTTTGGTTGATTAAAGAAATTCCCCAAATTACAAAAATCAAGAGCGATAGAACGAACAAAATGTAATTCTTAAAACGATTGTACACGCTAGCTCACGATCGATGATTTTTAAAATTCTTAAATTCTGAAAAGTCTATCAGACTTCTCCAATTCCGTCTAGGTTTTCTTTACATAGGCAGGGTCATTTAATTCTCCGAAAACCAGATTTCTCATTGCATTCGAAATGACAGATTGGGGCTCAAAATCAGCAAAGCCGGCATGTCATTTCGACCAGAGGGAGAAATCTCATAAAACCTTTCTGGAAAGGCAAAACCAAGCAAGGTATTCTTTGGAAGAATTAAATGACCCTGTTACATAGGGGGCATTTCCCGGCGAGCGAAGAAAGGGAATCAATCGACGAAACTTCCCTCAAAAAAAACCCTTCGATCGGCGTTTCAAAACTCGCCGAATTCCTTTGGAAAACCTCAGGGAGAGAAAAGTGAATAACAAAATAAGCGTTGAAAAGGCGTTTTACAAGAATCAGGAAGTTTGGTATAATTTTTCAACCTGTTTTTCGGGTTTTACGATTGAACCAATTCAATTTTTACGAAGAAAAATGAAAGAAAATTTTATTTCTTATTTTAGCCCGGAACTCTTAGATGAGGTCATTTCCAAAAGTGACGAGCTTATCAAAAGCCGACCTAACGACCCAAAAATTCTATGCGATTTGGGGAAAGTACAATTAAAAAAAGGGAATTACCCGGAAGCCCTGCTCGCTTTCGAGCAAGCTTTGAAATTGAACCCAAATGATGTTTCCACCCATTTGCTTTTGGGACAATGCCATGAGCATTTTAAAAACTTCGAAAAAGCCGAGTTATCTTATAAAAATGTTATCTCCATTCAGCAAAAATGGCCCGATGCTTTCTACTGCCTCGGAAAAGTGTTGTTCGAGACCGGCCGTTTTGATGAGGCTATTGAACGGTTGAACGATGCCTTAAAAATAAATCCTAACTATAAAAATGCCCTGTTCCAATTGGCTTTGGTTTACGAAAAGAAACAAGATTTACCCGCCGCGATAGCCGCCTTCAAAAAATTGGTTTCCCTTTGTTTGCCGGCAAGGAATATAAACAGCCCTTTTCCGTATGACACTGAAATTCTCTTTGATAATCCGGCTCTTTTAGATGAGTTGATTAGGCAACTTGTCACGTTTCTACAAGAGAAAGACGGTTTCGCGGATCTTCATTTCAAGCTTGGAATGGCATATCGTCGAAAAGGCATGAAACCTGAAGCAATGACGGAGTTCAGAAAAGCGCTCAGAATCAACCCAAACTATCATCTTGCACGCCATTTTTATTGGCATTGGGAAGATGATCCAGAAGCTCCAAAATGATTCGGAAGCGACTTGGAGATGCCCTTATCGATTCGGGGCTCATCACCAAAGAACAGCTTAGCACCGCGCTCGGGAAACAAAAAGAACTTGGAAAACGTCTGGGAAAAGTTCTAATTGAATTGGGCATGTGCGCGGAAGAGCAAATTGTCCATTGTTTAGCCTCCCAGATGGGAATTCCCGAGATCCATCTTGATGAGGTAAAGATTCCCCGAGAGATTATTAAGTTAATTCCGGAAACAATCGTTCGTTCTCATAACCTTTTACCCGTATCCAAAAAAGGCAATATCTTAACGGTTGTAATGGTTGACCCGCTTGATGCTTTCATCGTTGATGAAATTAGATATCAAACCGATCTTGAAGTTGAAGAAGCTATCGCCACGGAAACCGCGATTCTCGCCGCAATCAAGCAATACTACGGCGCGGGAGACGTGTCGAAAGCGTTAAATGAATTAAAAAAAGACGCATCCAGCGCGATATCGAAGCTTCCGACCGACGGATCTTTCGACCTTTTAGTAGTCGATGAAGCCGCCAGCGTTAATTTTGTCAGCCAAATTATTTCCCAAGCCATCGACAATAGAGCTTCGGATATTCATTTTGAACCCGAGGAAGACAGCCTTAGAATCAGGTATCGCACCGACGGAGTGTTAAGCGAAGTCATTAGAGTTCCAAAAACAAATCAATCCGAAATTATCTCCCGCGTAAAGATCATGGCGGACATGGATATCTCTGAAAAACGTCTACCTCAAGACGGTCGCATTAGGGCAAAACTTACCGATAAAAATGTCGATTTGCGGGTAAGCTCGCTTCCCATGATTTGGGGCGAAAAGATCGTCATTCGAATTCTCGATAAAAGCGCTCTTAAACTTTCCTTGAAAGACGTCGGCTTTGAAGATGAGCTTCTAAACCGCTTCGCAACGGCAATAAAGCAACCTAACGGAATTATTCTTCTAAATGGCCCGACGGGGAGCGGAAAAACTTCTACTCTTTATGCGGCAATCAATTTCATTTACTCCCCCAAAATTAACATAAGCACGGTTGAAGATCCTGTTGAAATACAGCTTCGCGGGATAAACCAAGTCCATGTTCGAACCGATATCGGATTAACTTTTGCCCGAACCCTTCGTTCCTTGATGCGCCAAGATCCGAACGTGATCATGATCGGGGAAATCCGCGATCCGGAAACCGCGCAAATAGCGGCCGAAGCGGCTCTAACGGGCCACCTTGTTCTTTCTACCCTTCACACGAATGATGCGCCTTCCTCGATTACGCGCCTTATTGACCTTGAGGTTGAACCGTTTCTGATTTCTTCGACGCTTCTTGCCGCCTTAGCCCAACGCTTGGTAAGGGTAATTTGCCCGAAATGCATCCAACCTTTTTCCCCTCCCTCCGAGCAGATGTCGGATCTTCAACTTGAAAAGCATGATTTTCGCGAGAAGCTCTCATTTTTTCAAGGAACAGGGTGCAATAACTGTGGAACAACCGGGTTCAGAGGAAGAACGGCTATCCACGAAATGATGACGCTTGATGATAGCATTCGCCGTTTAGTAAATAGCAAAGCGGCGGCCTCAGACATTAGAAATGCCGCGGTTAAAGGAGGTATGAAAATTTTGCGCTCAACAGCCATTCAAAAAGCTAGTAAAGGTATTACCACCGTTTCAGAGGTTCTTCGCGTGACCAAAAGCGAAGAAATTTAGCAATAGAATCTCAAGATGCCTACTTTTAAATTTAAAGGCCTCGATTCCCAAGGAACCCTTGTCACCGGGACAGAATTTGCCAACTCTCAGCAAGAAATTGCCGGACGATTGATGGCAAAAGGCTTATCGATTTTAGAGCTAAATGAAGTTCGGAAATCTCCCCTTGAATTGGAGTTTTTCACAAAGATTTTTCAACGCGTATCTAGGAAGGAACTAAAGTTTTTCTATGTAAATCTTGCGACCCTAATAAATTCCGGATGCACTCTTAGAGCCAGCATCACCGCATTGGCGGAACAAACCGAAAATCAGTTTTTCGGAAAAGCGTTGCTGAAAATTAATTCTGATATTGCGAGCGGTAGCTCTTTTTCAGATGCCGTTTCGCGTCACCCGAAAATTTTTTCCCAATTGTTTATCCACCTCGTAAAAGCCGGCGAGGAGGGAGGTATGCTGGATGACATTCTCCTTCGATACGCGGCATATGAGGAAAATCAGGAAAAGATTCGCAGCCGCGTGCGAGGAGCGCTTGTTTTGCCGGCCATTATGGTGATGGTCGCGATTGGCGTTGTTGTCGCCCTTCTAACCTATGTTTTCCCAAAATTTATGGAACTTTTCAAGGGAAGAGAGCAGTTGCTTCCATTACCGACAAAAATTGTAATGGGGGTTTCAAATTTTCTTCGGAACCAATGGTATCTAGCAATCATTCTTACGATTTCGTCCGCGGTAATAATTTATCTTGTTCTTCAAACAAAAATCGGGTACCGGTACTTTTCACGCCTTCAATTATGGGCTCCGCTTTTTGGAGAGTTGTTTAGAAAAACTTTTGTCTCGCGATTCGCACGAACTCTCGCGGCCCTTTCTAAAGGCGGGGTTCCAACGCTTCGCGCGCTGAAAATTGTCATGGACATAATCCCCAATGTCTCAGTAAAGAACGCGGTAAATGAAATTTACATAAATGTTGAGAAAGGCGGAAATTACTCCGACCCCATGCAAAAGAATAAGGCTCTTTTCCCAAGTATGGTTACCCTAATGATGCGGGTAGGGGAAACTACCGGGAATATTGACCATATGCTAAATAAAATCTCGGATTATTATGACGCCGAAGTTGAAGCTGTGGTTGCCGCCATTATCGCAACCATTGAACCTATTATGACGGTCATCATGGGCGGAGTGGTTTTGATAATTTCTCTCTCAATGTTTTTACCTTTGTTTGATATCGGAAAGTTGCTGAAGTAGTAATAAGCGGCTTAATCCAAAACCCTTCGAATCGCGGAAACATAACGATCCGGTTCGACCCCTTTTTCCAGGCAAAACGTCGCCCCCGCTCTCATGATATCCATTTTTTCGCATCCAATGGGTTCGGACCCAAGCAGAATTATTGGGGTAAAACAAAACCCCGGAAGAGTCCGAAGGCATTTGGTTAATTCAATTCCATCTATTTTTGGTAGATTTCTATCAGCTATGATAACTTGCGGTTGAAAATTAACCGCCTTTAAAATGGCGTCGCTTCCGCTGACCGCCTCCAAAACATCGAACCCAAAGGTTTTCAGGGTGAAAGAAATCATGTTGCGAAAGCTAACCGAGCAATCGGCGACAAGAACTTTGATATTCATTCGCGAAGGAAGACCTCGCCCCTCTCAAGATCGTAAAGGGGATAAGAAAACCCGGATGTCCGTCCAAGTGATGCGATCTTGAACTTCACTTTTTTCCCCCTTCCTTGATCTTGAGAGTCGAGACCTTATTAAAGACCAGGCTTTTTTTTGCTCCGATCTTACTCCTGCCAAAATCCTCCCACTTAGCCCCTTAGTAACCCGCACTTGGTTACATTTAATAATTTAATCTCTTTGGAGACAAATTAAAATCGGGAATCTTCTCGCAGATTGTAGGAAAATTCTGATTTAACCCTCGGAATTTATGGAAATAGAGACAAGGCATTGCCTTGTCTCTACTTGGGGATAGCCAAATTTTCAATAATGGTCGGGATTTTTTTAGAATTGATTAAAGGTTTCCACAAGATTAAATTGAAGCGCGTATTTTACCAATTCCGCATTGTTTTGAAATTGCATTTTCTCGAAAATTCTGGTCTTATAAGTGCTTACGGTTTTTATGCTAAGGTTCAATTCTTCGCCAATCTCCCTTAGGTTTTTCCCCAGAGCAAGCATATGCATTACGCGAAATTCTCTATGAGATAGATAATCATGAAGAGGTTTTTCCCTCGATTCAAGATGAACGGCTAATTTTTCCGCTTACGGCGTAATTTTCCTCAGGGTACATACTTAGAATCAAAACCGGTATCCCCGAATGGCGAGTCTTGATCACATCGAAGATCTCCAATCCATTTTCTTGCGGAAGCGATAGATCAAGAACAACAACGTCAAAAGGCTGTTTAGCGAGCAAAGTAAATGCGTCAGCCCCGGTTGAGGCTTCCCCCGTTACTTTCATTCCGGGATCTTCTTCGACAATATGCTTGATACCGCGCCTTACAACAGGGTGATCGTCAACCACAAGAATTTTGATCATGTTCAATAACCTTTCTTGGAATGTAAAGAGAAACCAACGTTCCTTTTCCTCTCTTCCCGCTGATTTTCAGCTTCCCCCCTGTTTCCCTGGCACGTTCCTTCATTCCTAGTAATCCAAGGGATTCGAATCCGGAAATTCTTGACTTCTGAATTCCCACTCCGTTATCTTCACATTCGATCAAAAGGAAGCTTTTCTTTTTTTGCAATCTAACCGAAACCCGAGAAGCCTTGGAATGCCTAACAACGTTAGTAAGAGCTTCCTGAAGAATACGAAATACGTCAACCGCCACGCTTTTTGGAACCGATTCTCCATCCCAATCGTGGGAAAATTCGAATAAAATACCGGTCCTTCGCTTGAACTGCCCCAATTGCCATTCGATTGCCGGTATAAGGCCAAGAATATCGAGTTGGTTCGGCCTGAGTTCGGAGGAAACATCGCGGACAACCTGAATCGCGTTATCTAAAGATTCTTTCATTTCATTCATGCGAAAAACGGCTTTTTCCTTGATGCCCGCGTCAAGAAAATCTTTTGCCTTGCTTTCGCACCAGGAAATATCAACTTTAATCCCGGTTAGAAGCTGTCCAAGTTCATCGTGGATCAACCTGGAAACTTTTATATTCTCTTCTTCACGAACTTTTTGAAGCTTCAAATACAAACCTTGAAGTTGCTTGTTGGACCATTCCAATTCTTCAACGGCCGTATTAAGCTGTTTGGTCCGCTCTGAAACACGTTCTTCAAGCTTGCGATTTAGGTTTAGGATCTCTTCCTCGGCCTTTTTCCTCTGCAAAATCGCGGAATACAAATCTACGATCCGTTCCACCGCCTTCAAATCTTGGTCGGAAAAGTCTTCAGGTTTGTTTCCCAAGCAAATTTCTCCAATCGGGGATTTCCCAGCCATCGCAGGGACCCCGAGGAAATTTCTTATGGCAATGTGCCCTTTTGGAAGGTTTTGAAATAATAAGGGCGAATCGGAAGGGTTGATGAATAGGCCCTTCCCTAGGTTTAGAGGCTTTCCCCACACTCCCGGAAACAAACCGTCAGGTTTTCTGGAAAACACAAATTTCCGCTGTTTTTCTTCCATTTGGCATTTTTGGGAAACATCCTCTGAAATTGCGGCGCAAAGCGCCTTTCCTGATTCGGAGTCAATATTTATAACAAAGCCGAATTTACTTTTCGTCAATGCTTTGGAATACTCCAAGGTAAGTAGGGCCATTTTTTTATAGGAAATCTCAGGATCAATAAGCGCCCGCGCCAACTCGGCAAGAGCCAAGTGAAGCGACGATTGCCACTCCAAGTCAAGTTGCATTTCCTTTCGTTGGGTGATGTTCAGAAAATAAGAAATGATCTTCTCGACTTTTCCGTCAGCATCGAAAAAAGGGTGCGATCGGATTTCAAAATAATTTATCGTTCCGTCTGTTCCAATTCGAGTTGTTTCCTCCACGAGAGGAAGGCGGTTTTTTTTGATTCTTTCAATTGGACAAACACTGTAATCCATTAAACAGGAAGATCCGACCCCATGAAAAACATAATTACATGATTTCCCCATGTCAAGAAACGAATCGGTCGCCTTGTTTGCCATTTCTACTACATGATCCTTGGCATTTACTACGAAAAATGGGTGCTCGAGAGCATCGATAACCGAAACGAGGAATTCGTTCTGGCGTTTTATTGTATCTATCAGTTTTTTATGAATTTCATTCGCATTGGATCGGGTTGCCCAATTTTTCACGTTTTCTGACCCCTGAAAAGCTTAATTACCTCTAATTATTATCATGAAGCAGCTTTCTGAACAAGTACTGCCGTCGTGATACGGCAATTCTCCATATGCGATCTTTCGCGGCTTTTGAGAAAACATTTGTCGGGATTTGAGCAACCTGCTTGTGTTTATGAGAGAATCGTTTGTAGGAAAAATGGTATCTACTCAATAATTCGGCAGGGTCATTTAATTCTCCGAAAACCAGATTTCTCATTGCATTCGAAATGACAGATTGGGGCTCAAAATCAGCAAAGCCGGCATGTCATTTCGACCAAAGGGAGAAATCTCATAAAACCTTTCTGGAAAGGCAAAACCAAGGTA
>JACPTH010000179.1:0-6496 GCA_016192885.1 bacterium
TACCCTCTTGTTGAAGCAGCTATCGCGCTTACTCTTATGTCAGCTTTTCTGGGAGCAGGTATTTCTCCTAACTTTATCGCTCATTCTTCTTGGGGGACAATTTGGTTAGTTGTTTCCGTCCTTTGGGTCAGAGGAGAAGTAAGCTGTATTGGGCCTTTTATATGGCCTATTTTATACCGAATCCTTTTCTCCTTGTGGCTGGGAAAGTTTTCCTATCCCCATTTCTTTCTTGTACTTAGCGCAAGCGCAATTTTTTCACTCATTGGAAATTATAAAATTAATTGCGAAGCGAAACCCGCATTTTTTAGTCTTTCGTTCATGGGTTTAATTTCAACGGTGAACATTAGTTGGGGTTATCCAATTGCTCTGATTTTTATTTCGCTGGCTTACCGCTTTTCTTCGAATCCCTACCCTTCGAGCAAGTATTTCGGCCGGGCGCTTTTGTTTTTTTGGGGGGTATTTGGCATGATAATCTGCGGCATGAGAGGGGATTGGGGTTTTTAAGCCGAATGCTGAACGGATTTGGGATTTCCCGATTCGTATCGGACAAATGCGCAAGATTTTTTTTTGTTTCAATTATTTTGTGCGTTTGGATTTTTCTAGCGGGAAAAGAATTTTGGTCGCCCCAACGGGACTTAGTATTTCGCGATATACCGAGGATGGTTCTTCCGAACCTTCAGTTCCTCGGGGAATCAATCAGGAACGGTTTTGTTCCAACAATTCATCCTCGTCGCGGTGCGGGAACTCCGTTCCTTGCAGATCCTCAAACATCCGCACTTTACCCTCCAGGTTGGTTTTTTTCACTTTTTGAGCAAAAAGATGCTTTTCGACTCCATCAGTTTTGCCATCTTTTTTGGCTCGCATTGGGTTGGGCTTTGGTGGCCTCTCACCTTGGATCTAACCTGCTTGGAATAATCCTCACAGGCGTAACCGCAGCTTCCGCGCAGCCCCATCTACATGGCCTGGAATGGACTTTTATCACCGCAGGGGCTTCCTGGGTACCATGGAGCTTTTTTTTCGCGCTTCGAGGATTTCCAAGGTTGTGGGGAATGTGCATAACAATGAGCATTTTGTCGGGCCACGCCTATCTTTGGGTTATGGCGCCTTTGCTCGCCCTTTTTGGGATCGCCGTTTCCCCAAAGGAACAGAGAAAAGTTTTTCTATTGTGCCTTTTTTTGATCCCCTCTTTGACGGCTCCGGCCTGGATAGGTTATATGACTTTGACCGCTGAGATGAAACCGCATGGGTTGCATGATGATAAGTTCCCGCAAATCACGGTTTTTGAGCCTCGCCACTTAGCACAATTCCTCATTCCTAAGTTTTTCCGCGACTTTAAATTTCGGCATCTTGACGGAAAGATAACTTCACATTTTAGATGGGGAGATTTCGGATGGGCGCGGAATTGTTACGTTGGATTGCTTCCTATCCTTCTCTTCCCGATTGCCTTTATTGAATCCCCCTTTTTGTTACGAATGGCGATTGTCTTGCTCGCAATGGGAGGTTTTGTTTTTGCTTCTTGTACAATTTTTCTGAGGAATTTTTTTTCCGGCCTTTTTCAGCATATTCACCATCCGGCTAGTTTCATTCAACTGGCGGTCTGGGGAATTCTGTTTTCATTTCCCATCGCATGGAAAAAATGCTTTCCGGAGAAAAACGAGTCGTCCTCTTCAAAGTATCAATTTTCGTACAAGTATTTTTTCTTTTTTGTTTTTATCTTAAC
The DNA here is from genome assembly GCA_016192885.1 of bacterium. Lineage (GTDB taxonomy): Bacteria > Muiribacteriota > Ozemobacteria > Ozemobacterales > Ozemobacteraceae > JACPTH01. Next base: position 1,721 of record JACPTH010000179.1, read on the forward strand.
ATTACTATGTTTCGTTGGACATCTTCATTTTTCTGAGTTGGCATTGTACGACGAAATGGATCCGATCTGGAACTTTTCATATCGTATAGGGTGGAAATCCTATCTTTTCTGCGGAATTCTCTGTTTGGTTATGGGCTTGATTGGCTTGAAGCCGGTTAGAGCGAAAAAAAAGTATGGTCGCTTTTTATTGGGGGTGCTTGTAATTTGCCATTTTTTTGATTTATCCGAGAATAATTTTTGGGTGATTCCGATAACCGCTCCAAAAACCCCAGTACAAAAAGATTTTTTCACCGATTTAGATTCAAGCCAAGGCAAAATCTGGATAAGCCAAAAGGCGCTTTCATGGGTCCACGGTTCAATGTTCCATGGAGATTCCGATATTTCGCTATCCGAGCGAAATTCCTGGATCGCTAATACCAGTTTCCCAAATCTCCCCGCAATGCAAGAAAGGTTTCAACTCAACGATTACAACCCTCCTTTTGCGAATGCAGCCTTAGCTGCCTGGCTAAATAAGCTTGAAAAAACAAAAGATAGCCGGACGCTAAATTTTTTGCTTTCAATTTCAGGAGTTGAGTTCGCAATTACCGAGGAACAATTTTCTTTAAAGGAACCTTGGAAAATCGTAGCGGGAAAAAAATTGCCGGGACAACCACTTCAAGTTCAATTCTGGAAGACAAGCAACTTTTCGCTCGGTACCCTTATGAGCCTGAATGATTTGAGAGCTTTAGACTCAGGGTTTACCCCCAAATTTTATCCTCTGCCGGTTGTTTTTAACATCAAATGGGTCGGTAATAAATGTTCCTTAACTCTTGACCCCACAGGGATCTTGTTGATGGACAGCCTATTCAATTTGTTCAGCATGGAAACTTTGGGCTTTGCCTTCCTTTACATCCAAAAGCAAATAAAGTTGAGATTTATTATCAACAACCCTTACTTTTCGACTCAATTTTCATAATGCTTTTAGGGCTCGCCGGTTGGATTTTTGCAAAACGCCGTAACCGACAGGAAAAATGATGTCTTCATTTTCCACCAGGATTACCGAAAAAAAATGATTTGGGCCCCCGCAAAATTGTGCGAAAGCCTGCAGTGCTAGCCGTAAACATTATTCCGCCAAATCTTTGCTTCGTAGCCATATGGCCTGCACCTAATTTGCAAGGAACGTGGGAGATTTCTTCTGGTTGACTTCCGTTTGCGGGTCAAAGAAATCGAGGAACCTTACGTTCGAGTAAAATTGTATCTTTATGAAACTTACAAAATCGGCTTTTAAGTTAATCCGCTTTCTTCAGAGAAAGCTAGATCCTTTCAAAACCAAATTTTCATGACCCTTGCGACAAAAATAACTTTTATTCGGATCGGCGCAATACCATTATTCATGGTGACATTTTTATGGAACGGTGACAACCTCATCAGAGATTGGGCAAAGGTTTCCGCCACCGTGATTTTTATAATTGCCGCAATAACCGATTACTACGACGGCGCAATTGCAAGATGGTATAAGGAAGAAACCACTTTCGGCAAGTTCATGGATCCGATTGCCGATAAATTGCTTGTTTCCACCGCGCTTGTTGCCATGGTAGAGTTAAAAAAATTGACTTTTACCTCCGCTTGGATGACTATAATTATTATTGCCAGGGAATTTGCCGTTACCGGGTTAAGGCTAATTGCCACTCCCAAGGGAATGCCTATTGAGGCAAGCAACCTTGGAAAATGGAAAACTACCGCGCAATTGACGGCTATTATAACCGCTTTGGTGTTCATAAGCGTTCGAATTTTTATCGAAACTTTCGGTTTGAAAGAATTTGGAGAATGGTTTTTGCCGGCCCACGGTTACATTATTCAGGGGTTAATGTGGATTGCGGTGACCATGACTCTTATTTCAGGATATGACTATCTCAAAAAAAACTGGCACTTTCTTGACGAATGAAAACCCGTGAAGCAAATCTTTTGTTTTTTTTGCGACAGGGCTAGGACTCGGATATTTTCCCATCGCGCCGGGAACCGTCGGGAGCCTTTTAGGAATTCCAATTTTTTTCTTAGCAAACCGTTTTTCAGTTTGGGCGCAATGCGTTGTCTTTGTCCTTTTTTGCCTTCTTGCCATCGGAACCGCCGATTGGACATCGAGAATAGTTCGGGAAGAAGATCCGAGCATAGTCGTCATCGATGAAGTGGTCGGAATGTGGGCTACCCTGTTGTTTCTTTGGAGAGATGATTGGGTCGTAATATTAATTGGTTTTTTGCTTTTTCGCGCATTTGACATTCTAAAGTTTTTCCCCCTTAGCCTTTTTGAAACTTTTCGGGGAGGCGTTGGAATAGTGCTTGATGACGTAGCGGCGGGGATGTTCGCCAATATTTGCCTTAGGGTTATCTTGCTGACAGGATTACTTTGAAAATTTGTAACACCCTTTCCATTTTCCGTGAAGCGGGCGCCCAAATCAAAAATCAAGCTTCAAAATTAACCCCTATTAAACGTGTCTACTCCATAATTCGGGGTAAAATGAAAATTGGGGTAAAAAAGTGAAAGCTATTTTGGAGGGCGCACCGCGACCGACCGCGGGGTACAAGGCATGCGAATTCATTTCGCGTGCCGAAGGGGGGCGTCGTGCAACAGGCGCGTGCCACCCTTTATTGAGGAAGTTACAAAAAAACTTTCATGATTTTATATTTATAGGCTAAACTGGTTTATTGTGAAAATTTTGCACGTTATAACCACCATCAATCGAGGTGGGGCGGAAAGCCATCTGTTAGAACTCATTAAACTGCAGATTGGCTTCGGACACCAAGTAGGAGTTGGGTTTTTGAGAACAGGCTATAATTATTGGGAGAATACTTTAAAATCTTTCGGTGTACAAGTTGTTGACCTTGGAATGCGTCGCCTTGGAGAAGTAAAACCCATAAATAGACTGAGATTTTTTTTGCGTGAATTCAAGCCGGATTTGGTCCATTCCCACCTTCAGCCCGCCGAATTGTACGCTAGGTTGGCTTTACTTGCGAAACCCGATTCCCCTGCCTTTATTATCTCTAAGCACAATGATGAACCCTTTTATTGGGGCCCGCTTTCCAAATCACTTGGAAGATGGGTCGGCAAGCGGGCAAAAAAAATCATCGCAATTTCTGAAGCTGTTCGCACAAATTCTTGTTTAAATGAATTAGGTTTTTCGCCTGAAGATGTAGTTACGATTCATTATGGAATCGACTCTTTGGTCTATGAGCAAGTCAATGGCGAAGCAATTGAGAAGTTAAGAAACTCCTGGGGGATTGAAAAAAATACTCTGGTTTTGGGAACGGCATGCAGATTTGTTCCTCAAAAATCACTTCATGACATGATAAAGGGTTTTGCCCGTTTTTCAAAGGTCGCCCGGGAAAAAGCAAAATTAGTTTTAGTAGGTCGAGGGCATCTCGAAGAAGAATTGAAATCTCTGACCAACGCTTTGGGAATTCGGGAAAATGTTGTTTGGACCGGTTTTTTGGAGAATATTCCCACCGTGATGAATGCGTTTGACGTTTTTTTGCTGACTTCAAGATATGAGGGTTTTGGTTTGGTTCTTTTAGAGGCCATGGCTTCCGGAAAACCTGTTGTGGCAAGCAGGGTAAGTTCAATCCCTGAAATCGTGAAAGACGGAATAACCGGCTTTACTTTTTCATTCGGCGAAACCGAACAGCTTGCGACAAGTTTGCGTCATCTGGAATCGAAAGACACTCGATTAAAACTAGGAATTGCGGGCCGAGAAAGAGCAAAAACACTTTTTTCCCTAAAAAAAATGTTTCATTCCACCATGAAGGTATATGAGGAAGTTGCCGAAAAATAACCGTTTTAGCGAAAAGCCTTTACTTGTACATATCACAACGGTTCCGATTACCCTAGCCTTTCTTTCAGGGCAAGTCAGCTTTATGAAGAGCAGAGGTTTGCGAATTCATGCGATCTCTTCACCTGGGAGTCTCCTGGAAAAATTTTCAGCCCAGGAGAAAATTCAGGTACATCCGGTAAAAATGTCAAGAAAAATTACCCCTTTTGATGACCTTCAAGCCCTTTTTCGCATCCTTTGCCTCCTTAGGAAACTTAAGCCCAAAATCGTTCATTCTCACACTCCAAAAGCCGGGTTATTAGGCATGATAGCCGCGAGACTTTTAAATGTTCCCGTAAGAATTTATCATATTCACGGGTTTCCGTTTATGACGTCCAAAGGAATGAAACGTTCCTTGTTGATTTCATCCGAGAAACTTTCGTGTAAATTTTCTAACCAAGTCTTTTGTGTTAGCAGATCGATACGAGAATTTGCGATTTCAAAGAGAATTTGTCAGGCGAAGAAAATTAAAACGCTATTAAATGGAAGCATCAATGGAGTGGATGCAATCGGAGCTTTTGACCCCTCCAAGCTCGATTTGGTTCATAAGCAAAAAATTCGTAAAAGTTTGGGAATTCCTATGGAGGCGATAGTTGTAGGCTTTGTCGGGCGGTTAGTAAAAGACAAGGGTATTGAAGAGCTTTTTTGCGCATGGAAAGCTTTAAAGGACGGAATTCATAATCTACGCTTATTGTTAATAGGCCCATTTGAACCAAACGACCCGCTAAAAAAAGATACGATGATTTCTCTTCACCGCGATTCTCGAATTCACCTTGTAGGGTTTGTTCAGAAAGAAGAACTTCCGTCATATTATTCCGCAATGGATTTTTTCGTTTTACCCAGTTATAGAGAAGGGTTTCCCGTAACCCCGCTTGAAGCGGGCGCCATGGAGTTGCCGGTGGTCGGAACAAATATTCCCGGATGCGTAGACGCC
>JACPTH010000179.1:6514-7634 GCA_016192885.1 bacterium
ACGCTAGTACAACCTCGGGATGTCGAAGCTCTTGCGGTAGCCATTGAGCGATATGCATTAAACGAGTTCCTTAGAAAGCGCCACGGAAAAGCGGGGCGAATCAGGGCTCTTTCGGATTTTTCTCAAGAACCGATTTGGAACGCGGTTCATAATGAGTATATTAGGCTAATGAATGGATTCTAAAAAATCTGTGAGACGAAAAAAACTACCGGTCAGAGCCCGGCCAGTAAATACTATGGGTATTTCCAAGACTATAAACCATGTAAAACAAAAAAAAGCCAAGCAAAAGCAACCCCATTGAAGAAAAATTTAATAAGAATGCGTAACGGCGAAATTTCTTCCGACCAATAATCATGGTAGATAATTTTCATACTAAAATACAAACCGAATGAAATAAAAGTGATTGCCAAGAGAATGTTATACCCGGAAATACTTCTTTGACCTAAATTAGGGATAACAAACAAAATCCCTGGCAAATAAAGGAAAAAAACAAATAGCCTAACCATCATTCAAAATTGGGTGAGAATCATTTTGGAGGGGAAATTGATAGGCCGCCGTTCCACCTAAAAGACTCCTTGAAAGTTGATTCATCCGAAACCAGAGCTTTCTTCGCCTTTTCGTCGCCCTTCAAAAAATAAACGAAACTTAATTCAGCATTTCGGGTTCCGGCTTCCTTCGCGAATTTCTCAACAATTAGATCCGCCCTGAGTATCTTTTTTCCCATGTAGTCTTTAAGGGGAAAATGCACTCCACTTTTTCGCGGGCCCGGTGCGTAGCTTTTTGCGACGAATTCAGTACAAACGATTTCCTGCTCAGAGGTAAAGTCAAAATCAAAATCATATTCCCGACCGATGTAAAAAAAACCGCAATCGATGGCCTTGGAAATTTCAAGCTTTGAAAGTTTGGGCCTAAGAGCGGCGATAAAATCGGCACAGCAAGCTTCATTAAGCGAACTAAACACGACTCCGTCGCTTATGGCTTCCATTATTACGTTGGGGTTTTGATCTTTATGATTCGGAATGGAATACTGTTCAAATTTTTCCGGGTATGTCTTTTCAAGATAGTCAACAAAACCTTTGAAACCCCTTTTTGAATAAAATTCTCTGACGGAAGGGTCGGT
>JACPTH010000180.1:0-5702 GCA_016192885.1 bacterium
GTATCGTGAAGCTGATATCAGCCCATCTTTTTTTATTTTTCTGATTGTTTTTACGGCAATGTTAATTGGCGATGGGGGTTATGCCTTGGTTTGCCTGTTTGCATGCCTTGTGTCATATAAATTTATCACCAGAAAGGGAATTCCTCCCAAGTTTTTAGACCTCTTCATTATCCTTTTCATCGGAACCCTTGTTTTTGGAGTCTTTACAAACACCTATTTTGGCTTTCAACCTTCTATCACGAAGTTTTTTATGTGGGTTGACCCTAACTCAGAAGTTGGCGCAACGCTTTTGAAAAGATTCTGTTTTTATCTCGGAGCGGTGCATCTTTCCGTAGGCCGAATCTGGAAGATAAAGCGAAACCCGATTACTCTTTCGACACTTTCGGAAGTAGGATGGATTATCTTTACATGGGCGATGCTTGATCTTGTAAATGTTCTGGTATTAAGCGATCTTGGGCCGGCGCGAATGGTTCCCATGTTTATTGTTTCCCTAATTTTGGTGATTTTCTTCACAGCCCCGTCATGGAACCCAATTTCTTGCATCGGGCAAGGGATCGGAGCGGTTGCGCTTTCAGCCGCATCTTTCCTCTCAGACATTATCAGTTATATTCGGCTTTGGGCGGTCGGGTATGCTGGCGGAATGCTTGCGAGCAGTTTTAACGACCTCGCGCGAATTGCCCCATTTGCCATCGGGGTTCTTATTCTTATCCTGGGCCATGGAGTTAATATCATTCTTGGGCTTGTGGCCATTTTTGTACATGGTGTTCGATTGAACCTCCTTGAGTTCTCGAATCACATCGGAATGGAATGGAGCGGGAGGAATTATGACCCGTTCAGAAAAAGTTAAGTTGTATTACCTCAATTAAGGAGCTATAGTTATGTTGGAAGTCGCGGGAAAATTCGCCGGTGGGTTGGTATTGGGCCTTGGAGGAATCGGAAGTTGCATGGGTGTTGTCACCGCGGCAACCGCTGCCGCGGGGGCATGGGCAAATGAAGGGAAAGCGGGGAAAACCCTTGCGTTTCAATATATTATTATGGTTGCTGCTCCGATCAGCCAGACATTGTATGCCTTTTTGATCATGCTGCAAATGAAGGGCATTGCAATTTCCGCTGAAAACGCCGTTTTGCTCCTTGGAGTCGGGCTTTTCGGGGGCTTGATCGAATTATTTTCAGCTTGGTATCAAGGATGCATCGGAGCTTCCGGGATCCGCTGTTTGAACGAAAACGGCGGAAAGGGTTTTGGATTATTGCTTATGGCCCTTGGAATTATAGAAACCGTGGGTATTTTTGGAATGGTTTTTAGTATCATTCTTTTGAAATCCGCCACATAATTTTTTTTCGTCATTCGAAGATTCTTTCAGAATCAAGGAATAACTCCGGCAAAATTTCCGTAAATCTCACTGTATGCTCTTTGGCGTTTTCTCCAAATGTTCTTCTTAGAATTGGGTTTTCCAGCAACCGATTTATAGCTAGCGTAAGGGAAGTCGGGTCGATTGGGGGAACAAGAAAACCTGTGTGGTTGTTAACGACCAATTCTTGGTTCCCCCCGACTTTTGTCGCAACTACCGGCAAACCGTGTGCCATGGCTTCCATTACGGCATTCGGCATTCCCTCCGCAAGAGACGGAAGGCAGAAAACAGTAGCTTCTTGATAAAAATTTTCAAGGTTTCCTACTTTTTCCTTAAATGAAACAAATTCCGACAAATTCAAGCTTTTTACTAGTTTCTCAAGTTCCGCTTTTTGCCCTCCACCTTCCCCGAGAAAAATACAACGGACTTGGGGAAAGTTCCTTATTATTCCAGGAAGGGCTGCTAAAAGATACTTATGGCCTTTCTGAGGCTTAAATGATGCGACGGTTAAGATAAGGTAAGTCCCCGACGAAGTCCCCGACGAAGTCCTCGGCGAAGTCCCCGACGGCGAAAGATTTCGCATTCCGGAGAATTTTTTCAAATCAATGCCATTTGGAACGACTTGAATCTTTTCCAAGGGAAATCTGTAAAACCTATTTGACCATTCTTTTACCGCTTCCGAATTGCAGGTCATTAGATTGGAAAATCTGTAAAAAAATATCCTCAACCATCTCCCCAAATTTGTCATTGGAGTATCAACATTTCTTTCGCTAATTATCACGGGAATTTTTGTTAATTTTCCGCACAGGGCTGAAACTAGATTTGGAAGGGGTAAAAAAGATTGAATAATATTTGGGCGAAAAAGGGAGATCCGTTTGGTTGCTTCTTTTATTAATTTCAAATGAAAATTTAAATAGCCGGTTTCCGACGAGATTTGAATCGATTTTACAACTATGGGAAGGTTTTCGAGTTCAGGACGGTAATGAATTTTTTTTGAAAACAAAATTAGCTGGCATTGATTTCCCTTTTGGGTAAGCCCCTTTACCAGATTGACCATTTGCCTTTCTGATCCGCCAGGCCCAAGGGATTGGATAACGCAAGAAATGCGCAAGTTCTTCACGCCATAATTATTATGATTAGTAATTTTTTACTAATAAGACATTTCTTTTGGGGGTTTGTATGAAAGAGTATTATACCTCCAAAACCAAATCATTGAAAAGGCTTGGGGAATTTCATCCCGATTTTTATGCCGGATCTCATTGTTGCGGGATTACTTTTTTTTTGATATATTTTTTTCGCTGAAAGAAAGTTCTCGAATTTTTCTTTTCCGTAATCCGGTTCGCGTGAGTTAAAAGTATGATACGAGTTTTGGTTGCAAAACCCGGCTTGGACGGTCATGACCGAGGAGCGAAAGTCATCGCAAGAGCTTTTCGCGATGCAGGGTTTGAAACGATTTATACCGGGCTTCGACAAACCCCCGAGGCTATTGTAACAGCGGCAATTCAAGAGGATGTAGATATCATTGCTCTTTCCCTGCTTTCGGGAGCGCATATGTATTTGTTCCCGCGGGTTGTAGAGCTTTTGCGATCTCGCGGAGCCGATGATATTTTAGTCATAGGCGGAGGGGTAATTCCCAACGACGATGTTTTAAAGCTTAAAGAGGCAGGGATTCTAGAGATTTTTGGTCCGGGGGCTCAAACTGAGACAATCGTTGATTTTGTAAAAAAGGCTGCCGAAAGAAAACACGCCCAAGAAAATTAACCACTGTTTTAGAACCTTGCTAGAAGATCCTGAATTGCTTTTAATCCGTTTGATCCGGGAGGGGTAAATTGAAGGGCTTGTTCGAAGATTGTTTGAGCCTCTTTTTTCTTTCCTTGCCGTAGAAGAATTAGCCCCAAATTGTAGTACACCCCTGGGTCGGAAGGGTCGGCTGAAATTGAATCGTTGTAATATTGAATCGCTTTTTCATATTGTCCCGACTTTTGATACGCAAACCCGGCGTTTGCCAGTATTTTAGGGGGAGCTTTCTGATATCGCATCCCTTCCTCATATTGAATCAATGCATCCTCATATTTTCCTTCCTTCAGAAGGATGTTAGCGAGGTTGAACCTTGCTTGGGACAATTCAGGTTTGATATGCAAAGCCTGTTTAAAGTAGTGAATTGCTTCAGTTGGACGGCCTAATCGATAGCATGCGATAGCTAAATTACAGTAAGCTTGCACATGGAAGGGGTCAAGCTCGACCGTTTTTTTATAACTCCCGATAGATTGTTCAAACTTTCCAAGCTGAAAATTCAGATTGGCGAGGAAAAAGTTTGCCGGAAGGTCGTGCGGAAATTGCTTGAGAAATGCCTCCGCTTCATCGAGCGCGGTTTTTAAGTTTCCAGAGCGAAAACTAGATTGGAACTTTTCCCTGAGAATCTCTTTTTCATCCGGTTTGCCCTGGGGAAGGTTCCCTTGACCGGCTAAAAGGCCATATATAGGCCCTTTAGGCACATCTTTGGGTTCAGGGTTCACGTTCCAAAGAGAAACTTTCAGCGGTGAATCATGCAGTGTTTGATCGATTTTCCTTAGAGCGAGCCCGATTTGACCAAGAGCATAAGCCGCTGAAACCCTAAGCGCCGTATTTCTCTCATCGAGCATTGCTTCCAATTGAGCTATAACCGAAACATCCCCTAGCCAAAAAAGCGCTTTTGCAGCATTTGAGCGGACACGGTTGTCGGGATCGGAAAGAAGCGGTTTTATCAATGGAAAACTATTCTCGCGGAGGGTAATTTCCAGCGCTTCCACGGAGTTCGCCCTAACCCTTGAATCACCGTCGTGAAGAGCTTGACTAAGTAATCCTATACTTGTCGAACTCCCGATCAATCCCAACGCTGAGATAATCGCCGATCTGATTTGATAGTTTCGCTCGACCGAAAAAAGCTTGGCGAGAATTGGAGCCGCTGGAGCGGACCGAATCATTCCCAATGCTTGGACGGCCTGAAGCCTGACAAACGGGGTTGGGTCACCTAAGAGCTGAATGAGCAATTCGGTCTGATTTTCTTTTGCCCTAGCCGAAAGAGCTTTTGCCGCGTTCTTTTTTACGTCGCTATCTTCGTCCTTTAAAAGCCTAAAAATGAGCGCCCCGGACTTGGAATGTTCAATTACCGATAAGACATATCCTAAAGTTGCCCGAAGCCATTTGTCAGGATCGTCCCGCATGGATTCAAGAATCGCGGTTAAGTCAATTCCCCCTACTTTCCAAACGGCAACAACCGCATTCCCTCTTACCCTGTTGTCAGGATGTTTCAAAAAAGGTTGTACAAGGGAAAGAAGTTTTTCCCTCGGCAATTCCATTTGGCTAATTGCTTCTATCGCATTCGCTTTTACGCGGTTATCCGTATCCCTAAGGGCTTTGGAAAGGTTCGGAAGCGCGGTCAAATCTTTGAGTGATCCAAGAGTGGTCACTATTACCGCTCGTTTTCGCGCAATTTGTTCTTTCAAAAAAAATGAAATGAGCTGCGCTGTTGCTCGATGGTCACCCATACTAGCTAATGCCCCGACGACATTAATGAAAATCCACTCGTTTACTTCCCCTAGACAGGCTAAAAGATTTGGAATGGCATCAGGGTCCTTTAACTTTCCAAGGGCGGAAGCACAATTAAAACGCACGTTGGGATCAGGGTCGGAAAGCCCGTTTCCTAAGCTTGCTGTCACCCGTTTATCTTTAAACGCTCCAATAGCGGTTGCAATATTGGGTCTGACTTCTCGTTCAGCTTGCATAAAAGCATTTAAAAGGGGTTCTATTGCCGACGGATCTCCGATTTGGCCTAGGGCAAGCGGGATTTGTTCGTCTTGCTTCTTTTGCATTAGTGCGTCAATTAAAGGGTTTACCGCTTCGGAATCCCCGATCTGCCCAAGGGCTTTTCCCGCCTCACTGCAGAGTTGAGGGTCTTGATTCGCTAAAAGGCCTATCAAGCGCCTAATACATGGTTTCAGGAGCCATAAGCCCTTTTTCCGAAATTCGCAATTTAACTCAGCCATTTTAAATGCCTAGCTTTCTCAAAATAAATCGACATTTCAATGGTCTTAATTTACAAAGAACCGACACTTTTCAAAATCCGCTAGTGATCAAATTTTGTCAAGTAATAGGCTTCTTTTTCCATAAGAATTTCGAAGTCTCTATCTTGGTTCAGGATTTCGGCCAGGGTAACCTGTGATATCCAATTCACGCTCCAACTTGTGTCATCCAAAAAGAGCGGAGGAATTTTCCGCCCAAGCGCGGGGAAAGTTTTCCCCAGCGTGGGAACGTATGCCAAGTCTCTTCGATATTGAAGCGTGTGAATGAATTCATGGTTAAGGTGGTTCCCAT
>JACPTH010000180.1:5727-7426 GCA_016192885.1 bacterium
AAGGGACCTCACAGGGTCAAATTTCGCCCCTTCAATTAGGTTGACAATGGGAGCAATAGTGGAGTGTAACCCCAAATGGATTCGAACGTCACGGAAATCAGAAATGAGCCAAAAAGGCCCAACGTCCATGCGATAGGAGAAACGTTTCCCAATCGATTCAATGATGGAGGAACCCATGTTGACCAGAACTTTGGCTCGAAATGCCTTCCATGGAGATCTTTCATCAACTTTGGCCCCGATTTCAAAACCGTGCTTCATCAGGAAGCCCCCGGCCAATGCCTGAATGACAAACGGTAAAACAGGTTTGTTTTCCCTGTATGCTTTTAAACCGGCTTCCAATGCCGGGATTCCGACATGAAGAAATAAAACATCCCGATTTTTAAAGGCGTAAACGGCTTGAAAAAACAAACCCGCGGTAAAAAAAAGCAATGCCGAAAAAAAAAGAAAACGGCATGAGAAGAAACAAAATAGTTTTTTCATTTATGGAAGGTTTTGTGAAAAACATTACACATAGACTTCAAGCGTGTTTCCTTCATTAGGAAATTCCAACGTGACATTTTATCGGTGAAAGAAGCGGTTTTTCTTACATTGAGTTTCGGGCTAAATTAATCCGAAAAAAATTCCCATCATGGGAATTTAGAAATCATTCGGGGAGCCCGTGTCCTTCCGGTCCTATGCATTGGAGCCTTGAACTTTTTGGGATAAAGTACCTGTTTTCAGGGAGAGGACACTTTACCCGGTTTCTTAGGTAATTGCTTTCAAAAAGGAATTTAGCCGGGTCGCTTGCAAGATTTGAAGTAAAAGGGTGGTCGATGCAATAGGTTTCAATCGCGGTCTGGATTTCTCTCATTGAAGAATAACAGCTTCTTTTTTGCGCTTCGGTTGTCGCATGGATTAAGGAAAAGCCGAGATATCTGGAAAGAAGATAAATCAGAAAAACGGTGCTTATGGAAAAAAGCAGGATGGTAACCCATAGATGAATTGAAAGTTGAAACAACCTAACTCCATACCAAAACTTTGACAAAATTTGTCTTGGGAATTTTTCCGCACCCGATTGAATTTGCCGAAGTCCTTCATCGGATGGGCGCGCCAACCAATAGGAGCACTTTCGGCAAAATCTAAAATGAGGTTCAACGTCGGCATGGCATTTTGGACAGTAGCGAAAATAATGTGCCCTTTCTATTCTCATCCGGCTATCCTAATTCCATGACTTATCAACCAATATTATTGTCCAGATCGTCGGTTTTGTAAAGGATTGATTTTTGAGTTGATTCCGGTCAACAGGTCAATTGTGATACAATCACTTCGTGGACCGAGAGAAAACCCAACAATCTTTTATTGCCGAAAGAAAGGTAACCTGGGAAGAGCTTGAGCGCATTCTCGATCGTCTCGACATTCTGGGTTATCGAGAGTTAAATCGCATAGAGATAAATTTGCTGGGAAGACTCTATCTGAACACTGTTTCAGACCTTGCAAAAGCAAGAATGTTATTTGGGGAAGACGCATTGTCGCTTTCCCTTAACAATTTAGTAGCTCGTGCCTATGGGAAACTTTATCTTCAGAAACGCCCAAGATTTATTGAATTCGTAAAATTTCTGTTGTCAGGGTTTCCGGCGCTGGTTTATAAACATGTCGGCCTTGTATTTGTTTCAACGGCTATTTTCGCATCATCAACCCTACTTGGTTTTTTGTGTTTACC
>JACPTH010000246.1:0-1283 GCA_016192885.1 bacterium
TTCAAGTTGCCATCAATTCAAAAACCGTGATAGGTGACCCAATAAATGTTGGTAGTTGGACCGTTATTCCGATAACAAAAGTTTCATTTGGGTTTGGGGCCGGAGGCGGTGAAGGGAAAAAAGATTCAAATGCTTTTGGCGGAGGTTCATGAGGAGGGGCTACAATTGAACCCGTCGGGGCAATCGTGATAGGCCCTAATGAAGTTAAGTTGCTTTCCTCAAAAAATATGGAATCAATGTGGGAGAAAATCCTGAATCTTGAAACCGCCGAAAAAATTTATAAAAAACTCATGGGAATTAGTGAAAGTTCAAATTCAAAACCTCCTTCAGGTCCGGTTTCTCCCCCGCAACCTGAAACCCCTCCAAGTAAATAGCTTATTGACTATTAAATGGAAATGGCCTATACTTCCAGCGGGCTAGAAAAGTTGTAATGTTCTGGGAGAGGGTGTTTGAGTGACATAAAGGACTATCTTTGTGGGGACGCGTTTAATTGAGCAAGCGTTTGTTTGTCCGATTTGCGGGCGTAGTTTCACGGCGAAAGTTGTTGAATCAGTAACTCATCAAGGCCAGGATTCCGATTTTTATCCGCATTATATAGGGGATAACCCTCTCCCACACTTTTTGGTCCAATGCAAAGAGTGTTTTTATTGCGCCTATCCTGATGACTTTTTCACCGACCACAATTCCGTCCCGGGGCTAAAAATGAATCAAATCCAAGAAATCCTAAACCAGCCCATTGCCAAGAAAATTCCCCAAGAAGGTTTAAGATTTTTCCTGGCGGGAAAACTTTATGAGATTCAAAAGAGAAATCCTTATCTAATTGGTAATTTGTATCTGAGAGGTTCCTGGTGTTGCCGTTTGGCCCAAGATCGGCGCGCGGAGATAGAGCTTCAACAATTGAGCGTGAAATTTCTGCGGGAATCGGTGGAAAGAACGACAATTTCCAACCCCGATAACGTTGCGATCGTAACTTATTTAGTGGGCGAGATTTACAGGCGTCTTGAAGACAAAAATTTGGCCCGCGAATGGTTTAAAACAGTTGAAGAGAATTTAGTTGACCCGGAACAACAACAATGGCTTCTTGAGCTTACAAGAAACCAGGCCGAATTAAACGAACATTTTATAAATTAGTCATTTTGACTTTTCAAAAAAAATAAATTCGTGCAGTTTTTAATTCTTTCAGATGTTCATTCGAATTTTGAAGCTCTTTCGGTGGTTCTTGGAACCGTAAAGGGTGTTAAATTCGATGATGTTTGGGTTTTAGGAGACACAACCGGCTACGG
>JACPTH010000246.1:1369-2514 GCA_016192885.1 bacterium
ATAGCACAACCTCTAGGGTTTAACATGCATGCCATGGTTGCGGCGTATAAAAATCGCATTATAACTCCCCCCGAAGACAGGGCAAAACTAGGTGCGCTTCCAAAAAGCCTCGAGGTTATTGATGGAGTCGGCTTATATCATGGAAGTCCTATAGATCCTGACGAATACTTGCTAACAATGGAGCAAGCAATGCAGTCGCTTTCGCTTTTGGAAAAAACCTCTATTATTTTAGGCTTTTTCGGCCATACCCACGTTCCGGCGTTTTATGAGTTTGACATTCGCGCGGGCCAGTTTTATGATGTTGAAATGAATTCGGATGTTCCCCTGGAAGTAAATCTGGACGGCTCCAGAAGGTATTTGATTAACCCCGGCTCCGTCGGGCAACCACGCGATGGAGACCCAAAAGCCAGTTTTATTATTTTCAACATGGATGGGAAAAGAGGGTCTGTTTTACTCCATAGGGTGAGTTACCCAATAAAAGAGTGCCAAGCAAAAATGCGCCGCGGAGATTTCCCAGATATTCTTGTTAAGCGTTTAGATTTGGGATTTTAAGCATGAATCGGGTGTTGGTCCGTTTCGCAGACGAGCAGGGCAACATCCGCGAGTCGATTTTTGAAACCGAATCTCCGGGAAATCTGCGAGAGTCCCTCTCGCAAAAGGGTTTCTACGTTCTTTCCGAGAAGATTCTTGAACGAAGATATTGGGAAGCCTTAGTCTCCTATATTCCTTTTTTCTCCAAGGTTTCTCTTTCATCATTGACTGAAATGACCCAACTTTTAAGAACCTTAATTAAAGCTGGCCTCCCTATCAAAGAGGCATTGGAGGTTCTTTTGGAAGACGCATCCGAAGGACCTTTAAATAAAGCCCTTTTACAAGTTAGAACCGATATTGACGAGGGTAACTCATTTAGTTCCGCCTTATCTAGGCATCCCACGATTTTTCCGGAAATTTACGTGAAAACCACCGTTGCCGGCGAAAAGGCTGGAGCGCTGGAAACGGTTCTTGGAAGATTGGTTAGTTATTATAAGGCCACCTTGGCGATACGAAGAAAAGTTTTTCAAGCCCTAATTTACCCTGCTATCCTATTGGTAATCGCATCCGGTGCAATTTTATACCTTTTGATAGAAGTTGTTCCGGAATTCAAC
>JACPTH010000247.1 GCA_016192885.1 bacterium
ACTGTCTAGGAAGCCGTTCGGGCGAACTATGGATAGGCACGATGGGTGGAGTTAGCATTTATAAAGGAAAAAAAGATGAAAAGTATCTTTTTACCAATTTTACCACTCAGAACGGCTTACCAAATAATGTTGTGCTGAATTTGGCGGTTTCCCCTTCAATCGTTTATGCGGGATCTCCCACCGGATTGATGATTTTCGAGAATGAAAAATGGCGAGCGATTGGGATTTCTGAAGGTTTGGCGAGCGATTGGGTTTCCGCTCTTGCGCTTGACGGAGAAAACCTTTGGATTGGTACAAAAAAAGGCCTTCAATTTTTGAGTAACGGAAAAATTTCTACATCCATGAATTTTAAAAACGGGTTTCCCTCTTCTCATATTCAAGCCTTAGCCGTAAGAAATAACTCAGATGGAAGCGCATCCATTTTTGTTGGAACCGATGAGGGATTGATTGTTTTGAATAGGGAAAGAAAGTAGGAAGGCCCTAAGAGATGCCTTGGTTAGATAAACTTAAAAACGCAAACAAAACTTTTTTTGCTTTCATCATATTCATATTTTTTCTTGGACTTCCCCAGATTGCTGATTGTCAAATCGTTCATTTTACCCGCTCAAACAGCGGTTTGGTAGATAATTATGTAAATCATTTTTCATCTTTTAAGGGAGTTCCGGTTGTCGGGACCGATAACGGTATCAGCTTAATCTTTCCCGATCGCTTTGAAAGCTATCGCAGAGGAGAATCTCAATTTCCGGATGCTCCGGTGAGCGCTTTAACTACTTTCCAAGGAAACCTCTGGGTTGGAACGGTTGGTAAAGGAATCTCCCGCCTTGATGAAGGTCGATGGAAAAATTTTTCTCAAAACGATTCAGGTTTGATTGACGATTTCGTTACGGCATTACTGGTTTCCAATTCCCGCATTTTTATTGGAACAAAAGCTGGGCTATGTACTTTCGATGGTTTCCTTTGGGAAACGATTAATTTTGGTTTAAATGAACCTGTTCAAGTTAATTTTCTTGCCAAAGGCGAGGGGGAAATCTTTGTCGGAACGAACCAAGGAGTGTTTCGCGTTGAGAACTCGCTAAAACCTATTCCAGTTTTATTCGATTCCGAATTTTTGTTTTCCATTCAATCGCTTGATTTTTCCAATGGAACTCTTTTTTCTGGCTACGATGGAGGAATAATCGCTATTTTCTCCGATGGAAGAAAAATGAAATGGAAGCCGGATAGTTTTGGTTTCGCCAAAATTTTTGATATTAAAGCCGTTGAGGACGGGGCTATTGTGGCGACCAATCGCGGAATTTGGCGCGTTTTTTTTGACGGTCGAACGATTCAAATTGATTTAGGAGTCAAAGGAATTTCCTCAACGCCCCTGAAGTCACTTATGCATTTTGGCGG
>JACPTH010000248.1 GCA_016192885.1 bacterium
CTGTTAAAAGCGATTAGAAAGAATGTTTCCGAGAAGCTTAAAACAGCTGATGAAAAAGAGGAGAACAAGTGGCGGGCAATAGCTCAAGTTGTTAAGAAAGCAACTCCGTCTATTCGAATTCGAACTCTGAATAAGATTGTGTCCCTGGGAATCACCGAAGCTTCCCAGATTAAGTCGCTAAAAGAAGCTAAACATGCGAAATTGGATGAATTAGAGCGAATTCGGACTTTTCAGCGTGAGTTATCGACGGGAAGATTTCCCTTTTTATTTTAGGAGAATTAAATGACTGAAAAAATTAGTTTGCGAAAAAATCGGATTGGAAGAGTGGTTGGCGATAAAACCGATAAAACCGTTAAGGTTGAAACCCAGGATATCCATAAACACCCAAAGTACAAGAAGTATTTAAGAACTCGTAAAACTTTTCTCGTCCACGATCCAAACGATGAATGTCATCTTGGCGATATTGTTAAGATCGAGGAATGTAGGCCAATTAGTAAATGCAAGAAATGGGTTGTACGAGAAATTGTGGAAAGATTCCATGGTATTCAGGAAGACATACGGTTAAGAAAAAAGAGGTAGTAAGAGCGGTAATTGTCCGAATAAAAAAGTCTTTTCGTCGACCCGATGGGAGTTTCATCAGATTTGATGATAACGCTGCCGTAATAATTGCAACCGACAACAACCCGCGGGGAACCCGCATTTTTGGCCCCGTTGCAAGAGAGCTTAGGGAACGGCAATTCATGAAGATTATTTCTCTTGCCCCGGAAGTAATTTAAAAGGGGAACGGAACATGTTAAAAACTCTCAAATTGAAAAAATTAGTTGAAAAACCGCACGTAAAAAAAGATGACACTGTGTTGTTGCGCTCCGGCGAAGGGAAAGGGAAAAAAGGCCGCGTTCTTCAGGTTCTTTCTGATAAGGGAATGGTGGTTGTCGAGGGTTTTAACTATGTTAAACGCCATCAAAGACCGTCAAAGAAACTTGGAAAGGGTGGAATTCTGGAGAAGGAAGGTCCAATTTCTTTGGGCCGGGTTTCCCTATTCTGCTCCAAATGCAATAAAACAACACGCGCGCTTTTTATCACTCATAAAACCGAGAAGTCCCGTGTTTGCAAGCGATGTGATGAACCGATTGGGCGCAAGTGAGATCAGGTGAAAAGGCGTAGGAGAATATTATGAAAAAAGATGTAAAGAGGCCCACCCCAAGA
>JACPTH010000284.1 GCA_016192885.1 bacterium
ATTGAAGTGGGGACTACTCCTGAGCATGAACCTATCAGGGTTTTTTGCAATCTTTCCCAGGAAAAGATGCTCTCCCTTTTGGAGGATGCCCGCACTCAAACTTTTCAGTTGACTATTTTTACCCTTACAATCTCAATTCTCTTGGCGATCATTTTTTCCGAGCGAGTTTTAACCTCAAGAATTAGGAATATTAGGGATGGCGCGGGGCGAATAACCCAAGGAGATCTTTCCTTCAGATTACTTGATAAGCGCCCGGATGAACTTGGCGATCTTTCGGGCTCGTTTAATGAAATGGCCGCCACTCTTGAAGCCAACCGAGACCGACTTTTGCTTCAAAATGAGGAACTCCAAGTTTATCTGGAAAGCCTAGAAAACATGAAAACCTATATTCAGAACATTTTAACCAGCCTTCCAACATGCCTAATGACTTGGAACAACTCAGGGAAATGCGTAACCGCCAATAGCGCTTCGGAAAAAATTTTTAAAGAACATTTCAAAACTTTGCAAGGACTTTCTATACTGCGCTTTCTAAGAAGTTTAAATGATAAATCTCGCAAAACTTTTTTGAAAGCCCTTCGAGCCTTACTTTCAGAACGATCAAGAAGCATCCCATTTGAATTGGATTTTGATCGTGGAACAACCAAAGGGGTTCAAATTTTTCAATGCGGACTATCTTTCCTTAGAAATGCCACAAATGATCCCGACGGAATGATACTAACGCTCGAAGACATAACGGAAAGGCGAATTATCGAACAACAATTGTACCATTCCGATAAATTGAGTTCGATCGGAACCCTGGCCGCCAGCGTTGCCCATGAAATAAAAAACCCTTTGGCTTCAATTAAAACCCTTGGACAACTTCTTCAGGAAGATGTCCCTCCTCAAGATTCAAAGCGCGAGTATATTGATGTGATAGTTTCCGAAGTAAACCGCCTAAATAATGTAGTTGAGCAGTTGTTGAAATTCGCTAAACCTGAAGAATCGTGTTTTAAAAGCGTTGACTTAAGCGATTTGATTAAGCCGGTAATTTCCTTAATCCGCCATGAATCAGATAGACATAAGGTCCAAATTTTATGCGACATTCCTGGTAGGGTAGAGATTCACGTTGACGCGGAAAAGATTAAACAGGTATTCTTAAACTTGTTTTTTAATGCCATTCAAGCAATGCCGAACGGGGGGACGATTCGGGTTAATGTTTTAGAAGATTTCGAGAGCAAGCAATGGGTGATTTGCAACGTTGAGGATGAAGGGTCAGGAATGAGCAAAGAAGTACAAGAAAAAGTTTTTGAGCCCTTTTTCACTACAAAGCAACGTGGAACCGGATTAGGCCTTGCAATTGTAAAGAAAATTATCGACCTCCATGGGGGAAAAATCGAAGTAAAAAGCCTCCTTTCAATGGGTACCACTTTCACGCTCTATTTGCCCCGGCAAAGAAAGGGATAGAAACATGATCTTTAAAAGCCACATGATCTTAATTGTCGACGATGAGAAATCTATTTTGTTCGGTCTTAGGGCGGCTCTTCAAAAAGAAGGGTATACCGTTCGAACTTCGGATAATCCCCAGGAAGCTTTAAAAATGGCAGGAGATAGCGAATTTCACCTTATCATAACGGATTACAATATGCCTGGAATGAACGGGCTCGAGTTTTTAAAAAGAATCAAGGAAGTCTCCCCCCAAACCGTTTTAATTCTAATGACCGCCTATGGATCCGAGAAACTTGCCATTCAGGCAATGAAGGAAGGCGCATATGATTACTTTTCAAAACCCTTTGAAATTGATGAAATGAGATTGGTGGTCGCCAAAGCCTGCGAGCGATTTAACCTTGCATGGCAAAAGAAAAACCTTGAAGAGCGCTTTCTAGTTGAACCTGAATCAGATAGAATCATAGGAACTTCTCCTCAAATCAACCAAGTGAAGGAAAAAATCGAGCAGGTTGCAAAGAGCGAAATAACCGTTCTTATTCAGGGCGAATCCGGAACCGGAAAAGAATTAGTCGCAGAAGCTATTCAAAGAAAGAGCAACCGCGCAACAGGCCCTTTTGTAAAATTAAATTGTGCAGCCCTTCCCGAAAACCTTATAGAGAGCGAACTTTTTGGATATGAGCGAGGGGCGTTCACCGGGGCCGCGGTAAGGAAACGGGGGAAGTTCGAACTTGCCACCGGCGGAACGATGTTCTTGGATGAAATTGGCGATATGGCGCTAAACACCCAAGCAAAAGTTCTTCGCGCTATCCAGGAACAAGAAGTTGAGCGATTAGGGGGAGTTGAAACAATCAAGGTGGATGTTCGGATCATAGCCGCAACCCATCAAGATTTGAAGAAATTAATTTCAACGGGGGGATTTCGAGAAGATTTGTTCTATCGCATCAATGTTGCAAATATAACAATTGCGCCTATTCGTGAACGCCAAGATGACATCCTTCTTTTAGTCGATCATTTTGTGGGCCTCGCCGCAAAAAAAGTCGGACGCCCAATAAAAGGCGTTTCACCGAGGGCTATTCAAGCCCTTAAAAGTTATCAGTGGCCGGGAAATGTCAGGCAACTTCAAAATATAATTGAGGGAGCCTCCGTCTTTGCAAAAAATGAGCTAATTGATCTCGATAACCTTCCCGAGGAAATCAGGTTGGGGTTTTCATCAGAGGGATCCAACGCCCCGATTGAATGGGTTTTAAGGGAAATTGAAAAGGGAAATGGCCTAGACCAGGTGATGGAATCAATAGAAAAGGAAATCTTAGTTAGAGCTTTAAACGAAACCTCGGGAAACCAATCCCAAGCTGCTTCGAAATTGGGTATTAAACGCGGAACTTTGCAATATAAAATGAAAAATTATCGGTTGGGATAAATTTTTATCATCAAAAATTTTCAGAAAAATTTTGCTTGAGCTTGGTTTTTTTTTCATTGATTCTTTCTAAAAGTTGGGCCCATTTTTTTTGGTTGTACCCTTGAGAGTTCGGGTCGAATCTACGGATTGCTTTTTCAAAGGCAAAAGTCCATTGATCGCCTGTAGGGCCAAACACTTCCCGTGGTCCATCCTGGAAAAATGGGTCTTGTTTTGAAATTCTTATGGCTTTTATTGCCTCATCGTAATATGTCACAGCTGTTTTAAAATCATTACCAAGTGTCTTTGCGTCTCCAAGTTTTTCAAGTATCCAGGGATTGAGGGGATCAATTTCCGAAAGCGAATCCAAAAGAACAAATGCTTCCGGCCATTTTTCAGGTGTTAGTTTAATTTTTGCCAGATAGTACTTTCCCCAAAGATCTTCGGTATCTTTTGTTCGATATGGCCATCTGGTTTCAATGAGGTCAACAGCGGAAGCGACAAGAGAAGCATCATTGATTTCCGCCCCGCTCTTGGCCATCCAATTGAGTCGTGACAAACCAAAACTTCTCAAGTTCTTCGAATTTGAAGCCACAATTTTGTCTCGAAAGTTTAACAAAGCTCCTATTTCCC
>JACPTH010000181.1 GCA_016192885.1 bacterium
AGAAGTAAATTTTAAAATTTTGCGGGATTCCGTGGGTTGGTTCATTTTGAAACCCAACTTTCATGCAAGTTAAGCCACAAAAAAATTGTAAGCGGTCATAGGGGTAGAATTCAGAATCCAGAATTCAGCAGTCAGAATGATTGGAGAGTGGTTAGGAATCATCTGATTTAAGGTATGTCGAGTTAGCGAGCTCCAATTGTGGAGACCATTACGGCCTTAATGGTGTGGAGACGGTTTTCGGCTTCATCAAAAACTTTGGAAAATTTACTTTCGAAAACCTCGTTAGTAACTTCCATTTCCCCAATCTCTCTTGATACCTCAGTATTATTATTATGAAATGCAGGCAAACAATGCAAAAAGATCGGGTTTTCTTTCCCTGTTTTCTTCATCATTTCAAGATTGACTTGATAAGGCTTGAGCAGCTTAATGCGTTTTTTGGTTTCCGCCTCTTCCCCCATGCTCATCCAAACATCCGTGTAAATTACATCCGCACCCTTTACTCCTTTTTCAATTTCTTCGGTGATCAGAATCCCGGATCTTGAATCCTTGGCAAAGTTCATGGAAATATCTACAATTTCTTGAGATGGGAAAAGTTCTTTCGGCGAAATAATTCGAAAATCCATCCCCATTTTCGCGCATCCAACCATCAATGAATTAGCCATATTGTTTCTTCCGTCACCAACATAGGCAAAAGACAACCCATTCAAAGTTCCAAAATGCTCGATTATCGTTAAGAAATCAGCCAGCACTTGGGTCGGGTGATGTTTATCGGTAAGACCATTCCATACCGGAACCCCTGAGAATCTCGCCAAGGTCTCGACCGTTTCGTGTTTATAGCCGCGGAACCCAATACCGTCGAACATCCTTCCTAAAACCCGTGCGGTATCTTCCATCGTCTCCTTTTTACCAACTTGAATGTCATCTTTTCCAAGATACTCCGGGTGTGCGCCTTCGTCATGACAAGCGCAAACAAAGGCGCAGCGAGTACGTGTAGAAGGCTTTTCAAAAATAAGGGCGATGTTCTTCCCTTCAAGGTTTTTGGGTCTCAAACCTGCTTGTTTTAGCCTTTTAAATTCAGTCGAAAGCTGCAACAAATAGTTTATCTCTTCTCCCGAAAAATCTTCCAAGGACAAAAAATGGCGCCCACGCAAACTTGCCGTCATAATTTGAATTCTCCCTAAAAGTTAGTTTTACAACTACTCCGTTTTTTTATTCTTTTTCCGAAAATGAGGTCAAATTAAAGAAAGAATTGTGTTACCCAACTTCTTTTTCTTTGTTTCGAGAAATTCCAAAAGTAATAAATTTTCTAAACAGCACGAAAAAGAAAATAACCCCTAGACCGCAGAAAAAATAGAACTTGTAAGGTTTTAAAACCTCATGGGCATAAGGGCCGAAACGAAAACCAAACCAAATTGAAATTGGGCAAGTTAATAGAGTTCTTAGGCCATCCCAGAATAAAAACGTTGAATATTTCGTCTTCATGGATGCGCTAAGAAAAAAAGTTGCAGCTCGAATTCCGGCAAAAAACCCGGCGAAAAAAACGGTTTTTGACCCGTGCTTCTTAAAATAGTTTCTTCCCTTTTCCAAACGATGGTCGCTGAATATTAATTTAAAAGGCCAGGTTTTTAAAAGATTTTCGCCGTATTTTTGGGCCAAAAAGAAAAGAAGAGTGTCCCCAAGCAAAACGCCCGAAACCGCAAGGACGATCATCAATTCAAGGGAACCATCGATTCTATCCACCAGGTAACCGCCTAAAATGAAGGTTACCTCTTCCGGGAGCGGAAGGCCAAGCCCACAAAGGGTTAAAAGAACAAAAACGATAAGGTACGCGCTGCTCTCTATCCCGACAGGTGAACTATTTACCCAGCTCAACAAAATATTCAATGTCATAAATTTAAAACCTAGTTAGGAACCTATTTCAAAAAGCATACAAACCCGATTCCCGGTTTTAAGATCGCAGATCTTTTCAAAACTTAATCCGGGAAGTTGAGAACTTTTAGGAATTTCGATTTCATTTAGGGTTTTCTAGAGCCTTTGTTCCTTTGATCGACATCCGCCGAATTCCCTTCACTTTTATAGGAAAGCGCAATCATTTGCGCGCCAGATTGCATCATTTGCGTAATGATTGTTGAAGCAATAATGCATAGTAAAACGAAAAAAAGAAACGCAAGTATATTAGCAACGGGGTATTTTTTTCCATTTATTTCAACATCAAATTCTCTTTCCCCTACTAACGTGGCAAGCGCTTTAAACGCGGTTTGAAATTCCTGGGTAACTGTAATGCTTCCGTAAACCAGGTAAAAAAGCTTTATGGAAAAAATCACCCCCAAGACCACAACGACCACTCCCGCTCCAAGGGTGAGAATTCTTCCCATAGTTTGAAGTATGTCAATAACGTTAATTTGGGGGGATTCAAATTGTTTCTTTTCTTCTTGCATAAACCATTCTCCGAAGTAAATTCCTTTTATATGATACCACAAACGGGAATTAGACACTTGGATGTTCTTGATCGCCTACAAATTGCTATCATGTTAGAATAAAAAAAGGTACCGTTCACCTTGCAGGGGGTAACAATAATGTTGAGATTGCAAAAAAATGGAAACTTCAACAAAATAAGAGAATTGAAAACAATTTTTCTAGTTTCCTATTTTACATTCATTTTCATTGGTTCCCTTGTTGCTCAGGATTTTCCAGAAAGCACATCTGAAGAACCTTACAATATGGATGTTAATTACGGAAATCAACCTACCGAAGAGGCGATTCCCGCCCCTCCACCCAAACCACCACCCCCTCCCGCCTCTATAAGAATGGCCCAAAAAGTTGTGATGATCGGAAGGGTCCCTTATATGAGCGTTAAAGAGATGATGGGGCACGTCAAGACTCTTCTAGGATATCTGCGCAAGGAAATGGGGGTAAAAGAAGTTCGCCTGGTTACCTCCAAAGACTATGCCGGAATTTTGGAAGCCCTATCGCGGGGAACCATCGATTTCGCTTGGCTTGGGCCCACAGCCTACGTTCTTGGTAAGGAAAAGAATGCAATGATTCCCCTTGCCAAGACCAAATTACGCTCCGGTTCAAGTTACCGAGGCGTCTTCATCGCAAGAAAAGATAGCCAAATTCTAGGAATTGAAGACATCAAGGGAAAGGTTATGGGTTTTGTTGATCCTGAATCCGCAAGCGGATATCTTTATCCCCTTTACATTTTGAAGCGATCCAAAATAAATCCCTTTAAAGACTGCAAAAAGGTTGAGTTTTTGAAAAAGCATGATTTGGTTCTTTCCGCCGTGCTTGAAAAGAGAATTGACGCCGGAGTTTGCCTTGAAGATACCTTGGGAACCTTGAAAGACAAAACCCTACTGGAACAAATAATGATTTTAGGAAAAACCGACCCGGTTCCGTCCGATGTGATTGCATGCCGGGAAGATTGCCCATTAAACCTTCGAGAAAAATTCAAGGAGACTCTTTTGAAAATAAAGGGAAATCCTCAATCTGAAAAGGGCGCCGGTGCGGGTGAAAAACTCTCCGAGTTTCTTCCCGTTTCAGATGAGGAGTTTAACTCGGTTCGGGATGTTTTGAGAGCGATTGGAGATATCATTCAAAAGAAATGAATGAAAAAACTCACGTTTTCCCTGATTTCATTTCAAAAATTGAATTTTTTTTACTTTTGAAGTAATAATCTTTCAAGGTTGTTTTTTACTTACTTACGCGATTTTTTTTCTCCATGAAGGAATCATTAATGGATGCAACAGGTGTCGGAAATGAATCCGAAAAAGATTATCAACTTCTGTTTTGGTGTTTATTAGTCGTTTTAGAGCTCGGAATAATTGCCCATCTAACCGAATTTAGGCTGGTAATGCTTTTGACCCTCATTCTTTTCCGACCTTTTAAAGCCTCTTTAGGAATGGAGATTGACCCAAACCCAGAGACCCCTCAGGAGAAAACATCTTCCATGGCTTCCCAGCCTTCTCATACGCTCCACGATTCGGCCATAAATTCCGAAAAGAGCCATTTTTCGCTTCTTTTCGAAGGCAACTCGAACCCGATTAGCCTTCAACTTGGGCAAAAAATCAAGAGCCCCATAAATAAATCAGGAAGCTTCAATGAACAAACCGGTTTTATGGCTGAAGTTACCCACAAACCGGATGACAAATCAGTTTTAGGGTTAAAGAACATTAGCGAGAAAGAGTGGGTTGTCCAACTTCCCTCTGGAGAATGCCGAGTTTCTCCCCAAAAATCTGTCGCCCTTGCCCCGGAAATGAAAATTGATTTCGGGGATTGTAAGGGGTCGATCCATCCCTCAACCGATACCGGAGATTGAATATGGAAAAAATCGAGTTTATTGCCGCAACCGGAATTTCATTCTATTCTCCATCCCAAAACGCCAGAATCCCTGAATCTATCTTGGAAAGAAAGCAGAGCTTTCGAATATTAAGAAATGAGAAAGGTCAAATTACGATTCAATTTGGGACAATGCCTTTAGAAAAAGTTGAAAATCCGCCGGAAAATGGCTTAACCGATATTGGTCAAATTTCAATCAAATTTCAAGACGCTCTAAATGCTTGTTTGCGTAAGTGGATACCTCTTCCCTATGCGAGAAAAAACCCCGAACGGTCGACGCCTTCAAAAAGCAATGACTGGATTAGGTTTTGGTTAAGCCGTCCCCCTCTTTCAAATGAAGATACCGCGTTTCGAATTGTTTTCTCCGTCGATACTTCAATTCAGCCGTTTGTTCCGCAATCAGATCAACCGAAAGATTGTCTCGGTTTTTTTTCCGATGATATAGGCTTTGCTTTCGAACCTAACATAGGTTCCACAAGCTTTTGGCAATCATCCACTCTTTTTACTTGGATTCAATCAATTTTCAAGCAAGTCCCCACCGAGGGATTTGAAAAAGCTCCTCCTTCAGCTATCTCCATGGCCGCATTCATGACTTTTGTTGAAGGTTTAAGATCGGCGGATCTTCTTCCGGAAGTCACAATGATGCGCGCGGAAGGGCAACCAGTTGAAGCGCATCTTATCCTTGATCTTGGAAACAGCCGTGCATGCGGAATTTTAGCGGAATGTGAACCCGGGCAGCCTATCAGCCTCGATGAATGTAATAAATTGGAGATTCGTGACTTAAGCCGCCCTACCGAATTATACACGGAGCCGTTCGATACCAGTTTCAAATTCCAACCTCCATTGTTTTTCTCGCCCGATAATCCAATTCCTCATGTGGGAACAGGTTTCCGATGGCCAAGCATTGTTAGACTTGGGCAGGAAGCCGCCCAGATGGAACCGGTAGAAATCGGTGAAACCGGGATGTCCAGCCCCAAACGCTACTTATGGGATGATCGTCAAAAGCCGTACCCATGGTACTTTAATCTTCCGGATGACGGATTAGGAAAGAAAATTTCCGCTCCATTTCTGAAAAATTTGGATGACAGCGGGAATTTTTTGGGAAATGAAGGGCGTCCGCCGTTTGAACCATGTTACCCCCCAAATTCAATGATGACCTTTCTAATTTTGGAAATACTAAATCATGCGTACGCGCAAATAAATTCTTATTCATATCGAAAATTTCGAGGAATCAGGCAAGCGAAACGAATTCTGAAAAGCCTTGTAATTACTACGCCCTGCGCCATGTCCGAGCCTGAGAAACAAATCTATCGTCAAAGAGTACAATCCGCGATTGATATCTATTTTCACTCCTGCAAATTACCGGTAGATGGCAAACCTCAGCTTTTTCTCGATTTTGATGAAGCCACCAGCGTTCAACTTACTTATTTGTACGGAGAGGTTAAGCATCGCTTTCTTGGAGAAACAAAGCACGCCATCTCAACCCTAGGTAAGGAAAGAACCGCATCGAACGGAAACCGCGAAACGAATTTGCGCGTCGCAAGCATCGATATCGGGGGGGGGACAACCGATTTGATGATAGCGGAATATTATTCTCCGGATCATGGACTATCCGGATTATACCAAAAAATGCTTTTCTCCGAGGGTTTTTCCATCGCGGGTGACGAGATTGCAAAACGAATAATTGAAAAAATTGTATTAAAAAGAGTCTACGACTTCGCGAAAGAAAAAAATGCCTCATTGGCCTGGGAAGAATTTCAGGGCTTCTGGGGGCCAAGCAAAGGCGGAAGAGACAAAAAATTCCTGGATGACAAGGCCGAAATTTGTAGGCAAGTTTGGATCCCCATGGCGCATAAACACCTTGAATTTGCCGAACTTGATCTTGACGAACCCATTCTTGAGTTGACTTTTGATAAATTTTTCCCGCGGCGCCTTCCAGGCGGAAACATCCTGGATTTCTTTGCGAGACATTTGAAACAGGAGTTCGGATGCGATATTACCCTCACGGAAATTCCATGGGTTCTTTCAAAACGCAAAATCAACGCCGTGGTTTCAAATGTGATGGAAAACATTTTGCGAATTTTTTCGGAAGTGATTTCCCAATTCGACTGTGATGTCATTATTCTCGGGGGAAAACCATCTTCCTTGCCCGTTATCAGGGAATTATTGGTTCGATTTATGCCCGTTCAGCCTGGTAACATTATTGGGTTGAAGGGTTTTTCCGTAGGAAGCTGGTATCCGTTTTCCCAAAAAGGCGGGGGGATTTCCGACCCCAAAACCGCTTGTGTCGTAGGGGCCGCGGTGTGGCTTTTCGCTGAAAAGCTAAACAACTTAGACGGGCTAAGCTTAAAGACCGACCGATCTCGAATTGTCGGCCAGGAATGTTTTATCGGCCCGTTTAACCCTGAGGCCATGACCCTAAAACAAAAATTGTTTCCAAACCCCAACAACCAAGAAGTCCCATTTTCTCTTACAAAGCCGGTGTTTTTGGGAAGCAGGCGCATTGATTCTGATGTTTGCACAGTAAACCCCGTTTGGGAGTTAAGTTTAGATTTAAAAAATCTAAAATCCCAGGGTCCCTTTACGGTTTACCTTAACCAAGACCCGAATTCAAAACAAAAAATTAGCCTATCTCGAATTGAAGACGAAACAAAGCAATCTCTTGATCTAAAAAAAGCGACATTGCGGCTTCGGTCCATGGTGACAGACCAGTATTGGCTTGATTCGGGCAGTTTTGACCTTTAAGAGGAACTTGAGCATGACTGAAAATGAGAACTTTATCAACTTACCCCCATTCAAGGAAAAGAAAGAAGAGAAAAATGCTCAATCAGATTCTTCCGCCCTAATTTGGGACTCCTCCGCTTCGAAAAGTTGCGCCGGATCCGCGATTCCGACTTCCCTTCCGCCCGCTCAATCTGAAAACCTTGAAAACCAAATCCTATCTTTTGAAGAAATAAAGGATTTGAGAATCCTTCTTTCTCATTTCTCAGCCACGATAAAAAATGTTCGCCAAATTTGTAGAGAACAAATTGTTTCAAATGTTGATGTTTCTCAAAAGCCTGCAGAATCTTCTGTAATTCCGCTTCCCACGCCAAAAATATCTCCAAATTTAAAAGAAGAGCTAATAGCTTTATGGAAGAAGTTTCCGGTAAAACCGTCTGAAAAAGATTTTGGAGCGAACCTCTTAACCATTTTGAATGGAATTCCGGAAAAGCCGCACTTTTCAAGAATTTTCCACGCAGTTTCATCTGTTTTTCCCATCCAAAATTTTCTTCGACACGCTACACCGGAACAAAAAGTTTTTACTCTAATCGTTCTCACCGACCGATTTCTTTCACTTTTAACCGAAATACAGTTCGAAGGTCGCAATACGCTTTTGAAAACCATTTCTCGCTTTTGCTCGGATGTTTCAGAAGGTTACTCCTTTTTTCAGCACGAGGGCGAACCCATCGAAATTCAGTATTACGAAAGAGTTGAAGGATCAAATTCATCAAGCCGGGTTATCAAAGAGATGCATGGTTTTGTAGTCATCAACAAAAAGACCGGAAACGTTTTTCGCATGGGTCGGGCAATGACGTGATTTTTTTAGAAGTTAGAAGTTAGAAGATAGAAGATAGATTAAAAATGAAAATAATTGGAACTACGTTTACCAAGGGGTATAAGCCCGCGATTTTTCACAATTCCCCGATTCATAGTTTTTTTGAAAATTTGCAAGCCGTTTTGCGATCGATTGATAAAACTGGCGGATTAGACCATCTTTTCGCGAAGCCCTATTTTGAAGGTGGAGACCTCAGCCAAGCTTCAGAAATAAAATGGATGAGCGAACTTTCCGGCGAACCATCCTCATTTTCTCAGCTTCCAAAGCCGACCCAGAAGGTTGTGGGCGAAGCCCTGGCGAGGAGTTTGGAAGGCATTCGAGAATACGGTCGCAGTTTTGAAGATTCTTCAGGCTTGGAAAAACAGTACGCCGATTTCCTAAAAGCGATTTCAATTTCTCCTGAAATGCAGCATGTTATTGTTATCAACGAGAAAATACCTGTTCTTGTTCACTGGGGTTTCATCCGCGAGGAAACGAATCCCAACCTTGCTCTTTTCGTGGGTTGGACCGACATGATTGCTCAACTGAAACCCAAGAGTCCCGATGCTGAAAAAAAACCTGCGATACAAGGCGAAACAAATCCGGTAAATGAAAAGAAAAACGCCGCTCAACCCGAACCTGAGAAAAAAGCCCCGACTTCAGAGCAAACACCAAAGGAAAGCCTCGAAAAGCAACCCCCATCAAAGGAAAAAGTTCCTCCCATTCAACCCGAGCCTACTCCCGTAAAGAAAAGGTCATCTACAAAAAAATACGGATGGGTAAAGTGGTTGGCAATCCTTTTGGCGATTATTATTGTACTTCTTCTCCTTTTAAGGAAGTTAAGACCCCCTCCCTTAGTTATTCCATCAAACAAGCAACCTTCACAGCCATCTTTAACCGGAGGAAATTCTTCCGGCCAACCTCCGTCGTCGTTGGTAGGCGCTGGTGGTGGTGGTTCAGGTGGCGGGGGCGGCGGGTCAGGCTCCGGCGGCGCGGGGTCTGCTGGAAGTGCCGGTTCCGGCGCAGGCGGTTCAGGGTCAGGCTCCGGCGGTTCAGGGTCGAACTCCGGGGCTGGAGCCGGCAACGGGGGGGCGTCAGGCGGGCAGCAAGGCGGGTTCCCTTCCGCTCAACCTTCTAACGGAGTTGGGGGCGGAAACGCTTCTTCGCCTAATTCGGTAGCCCCATCTAGTAATGCTTCACAATCCGCTCAAACTCCGAAACATCCTAAAGTACCAATAAAAAAAACGACCCAACCGAAAGTTTCTAATCCAAATCAAAATCACCAAACAAAGAAACCTCCAGTTCCAAAGACCCCTCCAGCTCAACCTTTGTTGATTTCCCTGGAAGTCGTCGGAACAAAGGACCAAACCCTAATTTCCTCCCCCCCCGATCCGGGGACGCAATGGAAACTAGTTCCCGACAAAGGCGGCGCATTTGACCCTGCTTTGGCGTATTTTTTAAATTCGGGTCAAAGAAACCAGGCGCGGGGTCCCAAAGTTACTCTTCACTTGATTCCGGCATCCAAGGAATATTCGGTAAAAGTTGTGGCCAAGGGTACAACCGGAATCCAAACCACCTACCATTTCAAGGTCAAATCCGGAAAGAGTGAACCGTAAGGGAGAATTATTGATGGAAGCCGACATTCTAAAACCCAACGAGCAAAAAGTAGTTGAAATGGCAAGAGGGTTGGAAGACATTCTTCAACAAAGTCTTGGCTGGGCTCAAACACACCTTAAGCAACCCCAAGTTCAGTCTTTTATTCTAAAAACTTTGCAACAAAAAAAGGGCACCGCGAAAAAAATCCTTGATTCAGCCTATAGGCCTATCGCCCTGGGCGTTTTTGGGTCGAGTCAATGCGGAAAGTCATATCTCGTATCCGAATTAATTAAGGGTGACCAAAAGGCGCTTGAGATTTACATTAGCGGGAAGAATGGAACGCCGGTTTTAAAGGATTATTTGGAGACAATAAATCCTGCCGGCGGAAGAGAAAGCACCGCGCTAATTACGCGTTTCACTAAACGCCCATACGCCGAAGTTCGCGGGTGTTCCATACACGCTCGGCTTATCAGTCGCACAGATATTATTAAAATTCTCTTAAACGGGTTTCTTTTCGAATGCGTGTCCGATTTCACCCCCTCCGCGGATGATCTTCTTAAGCTGAAAAATTCCTTTCGAGGAATTCCTCGTGACCCCGTTCCCGTATTTAGCGCTGATGATATTTGGGACATCCAAGATTATGCCAAGCGCCACTTTCGCAACCAGTTTTTAAAAATGCTTGAAGATATAAATTATAAATTGACCGAGTTGTATAGGTCACTGCATAAGGCTTTGGGAGACCTTGGAGACCAGGTGGTCGGGCTTTATGACGAATCCCTTGTCCCTCGGGAAAAAAGCATCATTGATATTGAACGTTTATATTCCCTAGGGAAACCTGGAAACCGAAAGTGCGCGGTAGTTCCAGCGAGCGGGGGAGCCGTAGAATTTGATACTTCGTTTTTGTGCGCTCTCACCCGAGAGCTAATTTTAAAAGTTCCCCAGGAAGTAACGAATTCCTTGCTTGACCAAATGGACGTCCTTGATTTTCCCGGGGCACGCTCGCGAGAACAAGTTTTTGACCAAAGTAAACTTGCTTCAGACCCCTTGGCGTTATCGGAGGTTTTTAAACGCGGGAAAGTCGCGTACTTGTTCGACCGGTCTTCCGACGACCGCGATATAACGGGGTTGGTTCTTTGCCAGGAAGGAGGTCCCCAAGAAGCTAAATCCCTTCCGTACATGATTAACAAATGGATTGAATGGAGCCATGGACCGAATCCAAAATCCCGCCAAGGAAAACCGCTTCTTCTTTTTCACGTTTTTACCAAATTCGATCTCGACCTTATCTGGAAAAAGGGGGAAGACCAGAACGTTCGTTGGGAAAGCAGGTTAAAAAGTAACTTTGAAGAGTTTTTTGGAAGAGCGGGCGATTGGGTCGTAAATTGGGATGAGACCGGCGCTTTTCGAAATTGTTTTTGGGTGAGAAATCCGAACGTTCAGCAAACCGTTTTTGGTCGCAAGGACGGGTTGGAATTTATTAGGGAAGAAACTCAATTGGCCGAAACGAAAGCGCAATATTGCCGCCATGAACTTGTTCGAAAACATTTCCGGAATCCGGAAGAAGCCTGGGACGAAGCCGCTAGCCCTAACCATGCCGGGATTCCTTATCTTAAAGATCGAATTAGAAAGACTATTGAGCCGAACTCTAAGGTCATTCAACTTGGAAGCAATATTCAAGCAATTCTTCATGATGTTAAAACGCATCTAAAGCCTTATCACGTGGGTGACGACGTTAGTCAAGCGCGTTTGGCCGCGGAAGAGAGAGCTAAGAAACGCCTTTCCGCCTTGATGAAGGCGATGCCGACCAGATATTCTCTCGCATTTATGCTTGACCACGAGCGATTCGCGATATCCGAAAAAACGGTCGCGATGATTTACGATTCCATCGTAAACCCGATGATTGACGAGAAAAGCGACGATGAGAAAGATTCAAGTTCACTTTCCATTGAATCTCCTCGTTTTGATGAAAGTATTTTTGAGATTCCCGGAGTCGAAACACAAAAAGAGCCTGAAAAAGTTGCTAAGCCTCCAATGAAGAAGGGGGATTTGTTCGCAAAAGCCGTAATAGACCGTTGGCACGAGCAGTTAATTCAAATGACCGCCGATCTGGAATTCCAAAGGGAAATCGAGCTTGATTCAGAATGGTTAACCGATATTACCCAGGAGTTAATGAAGGGGGCTTCAAGGTTTTCCTTGTACGAAAAGATATCAGAAGACAGCGATAAAAGACTAAATTCCCCGGCTTCAACAAAATTAATGCGAATGCAGTCGGCTTCGACCGCTGCGCTTTTGAACCGATTTGTAACTGAATTGGGCCAGGCAAGAAAAGAAATCCAGATTCCAAAAGGCCCTCCGAAAGCCAACCTTTCGGCAAAATCATATCCCGGACTTGCGATTTACCAGCATTGGACGATGTCGCTAATAAAGCTCTTCAAGGATAATATCGCCGAAGGCGACAAGATAGATGAGGAAAGCAATTCAAAACTAAAGCGCATTTTAGATTTTTCCATTCAGTCATAGTTTCTGATTAACAAAACCTATCCTTTACCCACAGAAACTTACCGAAAAAATCAACTTTCCGAGCCATTGTTTTGTCTTGGATTTCATTGATTCGAAGGGCATTTCCAACACCCAAATTATCAATTGCTTCAATTCAAAAATTTCGTTAACATTGATCGGGTAAAAAAATGATTTCATTTTCAATTGAAAAAAATTCCTCCGAATGTAGCGGAAGAACAGGAGTTCTTCGAACCCGTCGCGGAGAAATCCAAACTCCGATTTTCATGCCCGTCGGAACGCATGGGGTCGTTAAAACCCTTTCTCCAAAGGAGTTATCCGATGTCGGAGCCCGGATCATTCTAGCGAACACTTATCATTTGTTTCTTCGACCCGGATTAAGCACGCTCGACCATTTTGGAGGCCTCCATAGAATGATGTCCTGGAACGGACCAATTCTTACCGATTCCGGCGGATTTCAGGCCTTTTCTTTAAAGGCGATCAATTCAATCTCCGATAGCGGAATTAAATTCGTTTCTCACCTCGATGGGTCAAGTTATGAACTAACCCCTGAAGAATCCATGCGTATCCAGCGAACCATCGGCTCAGAAATAATTATGTGTCTTGACGAATGCACGGATTATCCCGCCACCGAGGAAGAAGCAAGGACCGCGATGCTTCGTTCCGTAAATTGGGCGCAAAGATGTCGAAACGACCACCCCCCCAATAGAAATGAACAAGCTCTTTTCGGGATTATTCAAGGGTCCACCAATCTTAATTTGCGATTCGAATCTCTCGAAAGAACGTTGCCTATTGGTTTTGAAGGGCTGGCAATAGGGGGCTTGTCGGTCGGAGAACCGAAGGAAGAAATGATCGAAATTCTTGATCAGATTGTCGAAAAAATTCCCTCTCATCTTCCTCGATACTTAATGGGAGTCGGAACCCCCAAAGATCTCTTCATGGGAATAGAGCGAGGAATCGATATGTTCGACTGCGTAATGCCGACCCGAATAGCACGTCACGGATCGGTTTACACCCAACGCGGAAGAATAGATATTACCGCCAGCCGTTTTAAGAATTGTACTGAACCGCTTGATTCAAAATGTTTTTGTTACGCCTGTCAAACATTTTCCCGTGGTTACCTGAGGCATCTTTTTCAAAATAAGGAGATGCTTGGAATGAGAATGGCCAGTCTCCATAATTTGGCTTTTATGTTGAACTTGACAAACCGGATTCGAAAAGCGCTAAATGAAGGAAAGTTTTTAGGCTTTAAAAAAGATTTTTTTGAAGAGTATGATTCAAAGGAGGGAGTTTATGCCAGATCCTAACCAAGAAAAGGCCCTTTTGAAGAAAGCCATGGAATTTTTTAGATCCGGCGATCTTGAAAATGCCGAGAAAAAGTTTAACGAGTTTATCGAAAATTATCCTAAAAGTGAAGTGATTGACAATGCCTGTTACAATCTCGCCCAAGTATACATGAAGCTTGGTGAAAAGCAGAAAGCCTTGGAATGGTTAAATTACTTGCTCAAGCATTTTTCGAAAAGCGACGCATGTTACATGGCAAAAGATGAGCAAATAGCGTTAATGCAAGAACTTGGCATTGCCCCTTCGGAGATTCCCGACGATCTATTTCAATCGGGGAAGAAAGCGTATGCTGCGGGAGAATTTGACCAAGCGGAAGAAATTTTCCTGTCCTTTATTCAAAAATACCCTGATTGCGACCTTTTGGATAACGTTCATTTTAACCTCGCTTTAATCTACAAGAAACGCGGAGATATCGAAAAAGCAAAACAGCAAGTTGACATTATTCTGGAGCGATTCCCGGAAAGCGATTCCGCAACCTATGCCCAAGATTTGCTTTTAGAAGATTAAGGCGTGGTTATCCCTCTACCAACTGTCATTTTCGTGGTTGGATTGGCGGGCACAGGCAAAACAACATTTTCAAAGCTTCTTGCAGAAAAATTAGAAAACTCTTTCTTGATTAACAAGGATTCGATTAACAACTCATTCCTTATTAAAAAATTCATTGTTGAGGATCGGCCCCCAAAAATACTGAAAAATCTTTCGTATTGTCGCGCAAGTAAATTTTATTTCGACCATGTTAGAATGCAGTCATACCTTTGCATGTTAAATTTGGCTGCGGATAATCTAAAAATCGGAAAACACCCAATTCTAGACGGGAATTTTACCAAGGAAATAATTAACGGCAACTTTAAGCGAAATTTTCTCCCTTTTTTTGAAAAAACACCCGGGCACTCCGCGAAAGTGATTCTTTGTACAAGCGAGGAGAAAACCCTGAAAGCGAGGATTCTCTCTAGGGCTTTAAAAAGAGATCGGGAAAAAACGCTTTCAGCGGAATCTTGGAGCGATTTTTTTTCTCAACAAACCGCCATTGAAATCGAATTGGAAGGTGTTGACCATTTTAAGATCGAAACAACGACGGATTCTAAACAGGTTTTAGAAAAAGCGTTGAGCTTTATTCTGTAGGTGATTTTCCTTCGTGATTGACCGTCTCATCAAAAATTGGGTTCCCTATTGGCCTGGTTTCCTGGTCTTGGTGGTTCCTTTCCTTTGGACGGCAAGCGAAACTTTTACCATCTCCTTTATACAAATTGCGTCATTGCTTCTTTTAATTCTTCTTTTGCAAACACATTATTTTCAGTACGGAAGCGAAGCCTCCCAAAGATTCTTTCAGATGTGTCTAGCTTGGTTGGTAATTTTGGGAATCTCTGCAATCCTTTCTGTAGACCCAACCACTTCCATTCCGATTTTCGTAAAAATAATTGGCTTGGCCCTAACTTGCGGAAGCATTAGATACTGTCTTTATCATGAAAGAACATCTGCGATACTTTTCATGGGGGCATCAATCTCTGCTCTTGCTCACGGCCTTTTTGGAGTATTTGAATATTTTCAAGGATTGCCTGTTCCCCCCTCGTGGCTTGACCCTGGAATGGCCGGAATCATACGCACGAGAGTCGCGGGAATTTTTGGAGATCCTAACATTTATGGGGTTTACCTTGGAGCATTGATTCCATTTATCGTTGCGGGAATCTTTATCCACCCCAATCAGGTAGCTTTTACGATTTTTTTCTCCATCTGTCTATTTTTTGGCGGACTGGGTCTTCTTCTAAGCTTTTCCAGAGGCGCTTATTTGTCCGCAATTGCAGGCCTTGTGATTTTGGTCGCCATAAAGAAGCCGGCGTTCAATTGGAATTCTCGTAAAAAAGCCATTTCTGCGGTATTTATGGCCCTTTTCCTGGTTTTTCTTATAGGGCCTTTTAAGTACCGGTTTTTAAGCATTGTTAACCCCAAAGACATGACTCTTTCTCAACGGACCCTGATAAATAAAGGAATCTGGAATGCTTTCCCGTCAGTTCCTATATTTGGTTTCGGTCTTCACTCTTTCAATCAGGTTTATCCACGCTTTCGGGTAGTGGGCGGGGACTACCCTATGAATGCCCACAACGAATTTCTTCAATCATATTTTGAATGCGGTCTAATTTCGGTAATTTTTTTAATTGGTATGTGCGGGATACTTTTTTTTCAATTGGGCTGCTGGCTAAAAGGCAGCCGCGAACGTATTTCTTGGGAAAACGCATCTTCCGCAAGCGTTTTTATTACTTTTTTTGTACAAAATATGAGCGGGTTTTCCGACCGAATTTTCCCCACATCCATCTTGCTTGCGGTAGCCATCGGGGGAATCTTAAATGGGATGAAAGGCGAGTCTCCCTTTCAAAAATTTTCCGCTTATCACAGGTACTTCAAATGGATTGGAACGATTTTTGTGGCGCTTTTTCTCCTTTTTACGTTGAAAAATCTATACGTCCAAGTATCAATTTCGGAGGCATCTTTGGCTGTTAGGTTTGATCGATTTCTTACGGCGCAAGACATTCTTCAGGGAGTTGAAAGGATCCAAAGCAATAACCCGGTGATTCATTACCAGATGTCCGGAATCGATGAAGCCATGGGAAGGCCCGCAAGCGCCGTTGTCAGAATTGAAAGAGCTATCGCTCTCAATCCAACCGAAGCTTTGTTTTGGGTAAAAAGATCCCGGCTTGCCCGGAAGTACAAGTTCGGGAAGGCAAATGAATACTTTCTGGAGGCAATTAAATTGGACCCGGCCTCGGAGCATTTTAGGTTGGAAATGGCATCTATACTAGCGTCTGAAGGAAAACTCACCGAAGCCATGGAACAGCTAGATTTGGCCTTGAGTTTTTCTCCTCAATTTGATGAGGTGTATAAAGCTTACAAAGAAGTAAAGAAACAAAAAGAGATTTTGAAATTCGCTTGGGAAAAACAAATGAAAAAAGAAGCGGACGAATCAATCCCGGCTTGGAATGGAATCTCAGGTTCCCCCCCTTCTGAAAGATAATTCACAAATTCGGAGATTTTTCATGAAAATTCTAGTGCTTAATGGGCCCAATCTTAACCTTCTCGGAACTCGCCAACCGGAAATCTATGGCTCCGAAACCCTTTCTTCGATCGAGCAAAGATTGCAAATGCTTGCCGAAAAACACGGGTGCAACGTAACCTTCTTTCAATCGAATCACGAAGGTGTGCTTATCGATCGAATTCAGGCCGCAAAAGATTTTAACGCAATCGTGATTAACCCCGGCGGATTAACCTACAGTAGCGTTTCCCTGAGAGATGCTTTAGGAGCTCTTCATATCCCCGTTATTGAAGTTCATATTTCAAACATTTTCTCGCGGGAGAGATTCAGGGCAAAATCGCTAATATCTCCGATTTGCCGCGGAGTTATATCAGGGTTCGGAGGAGACGGGTATCTACTTGCCCTACAAGCCATTTGCGGGTTCCAACCCGGAACATAAAGGATATCGGTAACCGTTCAGAGGGGTAGAATTCAGAATCCAGAATTCAGCAGTCAGAATGATTGGAAAGTGGTTAGGAATTAGTGGATAGGATAACTTCAAAAAAACCTATTCCACCAAGTGAACGTTTACGAATATCGATTATTCAGAATCGGGAAAAACCGAAAACATTTTTTTCTAAATTGCAAAATTATTTTGAAAAGAGCGCTAATAATAAGAGGTTGCGCAGGCTTTATGCAATGACAGCCTATTCGTCAACTACCACCGCGGTTGCCAAATAACGTCGATACTCCGCAGGAGTCAAAACAATCTCCGGATATTCGTTACTGACCCAAAAGCGTTTTCCATCGGGTGCGGTATTCCATTCCCCATCCAATAGATCTACCTCTCGCCCGCCAATGTTGGCGATTTTCTTTTTCCCTTTTATTCCTTCGGAACGGCTTGAAAAAGCCTTTCGCAGAGAAT
This sequence comes from bacterium, assembly GCA_016192885.1. Lineage (GTDB taxonomy): Bacteria > Muiribacteriota > Ozemobacteria > Ozemobacterales > Ozemobacteraceae > JACPTH01. Next base: position 17,299 of record JACPTH010000181.1, read on the forward strand.
CTAAAGTTCCGTTGAGGTCATTTCGACTTTCTTGAACCACTTTAAACTGTATACGGTTGATCAGTCGATTTAAAAGCCCCGTTTCCAGCCTTGTAGCGACTTCCGAAAGCCCTGGAAGACCATCCTGGGAAGTTAAAACACTATTGAAAAGGGATTCTTCATAAACCAGCAGGTCATTTTCCCGTGATTGGTTCGGTTCAAGAAGAAAATTTTTTTCATAGGTGTTGCTTAAGGAAAGCAACTCAGTTGCCAAATCTAGCCCTAAACCAGGAAAGGCAATTAGCAAGTTTAAAAGAACCAAAAGATAAAAAGAAAGTCTCATTAGTTATTTCTCCTCGATGCTAGGAAGTTAAGTTAGCAAATCCCATACCAAACTAAAGTTATGCTTCTTTCCTCAATTTTCCCTTTTACTATTTTCATCATTTGTTGAAAATGCTAAAATACTGGCTAATGTCTGCTAATTCTTCATCGTTTAATGAACCCGCAATTCTCTTTCGGATTCAAAACTACAACTGCGTGAGCGCCGGAGCGCTCTTGGGCGCTTGCCAAGTTCATGGAGTTTCAGATATTCGCCCATTATTTTGGAAGGGGGATTCGCATATTCCCAAGGACGTATTTTCCAACAGGGTCTTGTTTATCTATTCGTTCATGGCTTTGCACGTTAAATCCGTTGAAAATGAAATACAGACTTTAAAAAAACTGGCAAGGCAGGGAGTAGACGGGGAGGGCGAGGAAATTTTCCCTTGGATAACCGAAAGGTGGTTAAAGGAAAAACTATCTCTTGGGTTGATTACATCCAAGAGGGATTCTGTGGATATTGACCGATATCCGGGATTCCATTTTTCAACAGGTTATCTTCCTCCCATTGAGATCACCCGAGGATGCACTTATTGTTGTACTTTTTGCGCCGTTCCGCGACTCTATGGCGGAACCATCAGGCATAGGTCTGTCGCGGGAGTGGTGTCGATTGTTGAATCATATCTGAGATTAAAGCCCGATCGAAAGCGAATAAAATTCTTATCGCCAAACGCATTTGCGTATGGGTCCAAAGATGGAAGAACCCCAAATTTTTCGGCCCTTCATGAGCTTTTGTCTGCCTTAAAAAAAATGGGAGTTCCCGAAATATGCCTTGGGTCTTTCCCTTCCGAAGTTCGCCCCGATTTTGTCACAAAAGAGTTACTAGACCTGGTAGTTCCATTTTTGTCGAATCGTGTTATAGTGATGGGAGCTCAAACTTACAACGATGAAAAACTTAAAGAAATGCATCGATATCACGATAGAGCCGATGTTGAAAAAGCAATTCAACTTCTTCGAAAATATGGATTTGTTCCTCATGTGGATTTCATCATCGGACTTCCGGGAGAGACCTTCGAGGAACAAGATAAATTGTTGACTTTTTTTGAAACTCTGGTTCGAGAGTATGGTATCCGAATCCATTTGCATACTTTTATGCCTCTTCCTGGTACGCCTTGGGAGCGCTATTCTCCGGCGCCTATAGGTGAAACAGCAAGGCGCGGAATTCAAAATCTTTCAAGCGCAAAGGTTCTTGATGGCTGGTGGGATCATCAGATTGCATACGGAAGGGGAAAACTATGACAGGAATTCATACCCCCTTGGAAAATATTCAGCCAAAGAGAAAAAACTGGATTTTTCGGCACCGAAGGAAAATTTACGGTGGCATGGTTTGGGGAAGCTTTTTCATTTGCTTGTACATTTTAAAAACTTTTATATCACTAATGCTACTGACTTTTATCATGAGCTATTCAATCAATTCCCTTGTTAATTTCTTGCGCTCAAAATTTTCGTGGCCTCGCTGGGGAATTATTTTGGTGGTTTACGGGGTTCTTGGAATTTTAATGCTTGGAGTTGGAATGATAGTCATTCCGAATGTATATCATGAAGGACAAACGCTTTCACGGGAGATTCCCCAGGTTTTACTCAGGGAAATTCCCAAAGCAAAAGAAAAGCTCCCAGAACAACTTCAGGTTTTGGTCAATTCTCCGGAGTTTTCCAAATTTATTGAAGGGCTAGACCTCGAAAACACGGTCCGAGAGAATTTTGGGGACATTTTACAAGCCGTTACTGTTTTTTTTCGTGATTTACTGCGGATTTCTTTTTACTTGATTCTTTCGATGATTTTTAGCTTTCTGATTCTCTGGGACCTAGAAAGGCTAAAACGCGATGTAAAAAGTTTAAGAGACACAAGGCTTCAAGGGGTGTACCATACCATAACTCCCCATTTGGTGCGACTAAGCGATATACTTGGAAAAGCTTTTGAGGCGCAAATTGTTATTGCCTTTGCAAATACCGTTCTAACGTTAATCGGTTTAACGTTTTTAGGAATCCCGAGCAAGCTCTTTTTAAGCGTTTTTGTTTTTTTGTGCAGTTTTATCCCCGTTTTAGGAGTTTTTATCTCCACCATCCCAATTTGCTTGGTCAGAAAAAACTTCAAAAGTCCGCTTGACCAGAGATTAATTCCATGTTACTGTACTTTTCGAGATTGGGGAGTCGTCTAATGGTAGGACGACAGACTCTGGATCTGTCTATTGGGGTTCGAGTCCCTGCTCCCCAGCCAAGGATTGGCCCCATGGTGTAACCGGCTAACACGCAGCCCTCTCAAGGCTGAGAGCGGGGGTTCGAGTCCCCCTGGGGCTATTTTTTATTTGTTCAAGAAAATCTTATTACGTCTAGTAACCCGCAATTAACCCGCTGATGAAGCGGGTTATCCCCGAAACTCCTGTCTAACAAAATCCAAGCTTTTTCTATGTTCCCCCTGAAACTATTTATAAAATTTAAAGATGTTCCATGATGCCGCTATTTTGATTAGGGTTTGAAATTATCTCAAAAAACCATTTGGGTAAATTGAAATCGACCACTTTTCGTTAACTGTCCCCCAACCAACGGTTTGCTCATGCCGCCTTGGTAATGTCTACGATGATGCGTGATCCAAGAGGTTTCAGAACTTCCTCAATGCTTCCGATATGGGTTCTATGCTTGGGATTCAGCATTCTTTGAAGAGTGGTAAGCGGCAATCCAAGTTTTTTGGATAACGCAAGGCAACTTAATCCGGTATTCTTCCATGCAATATATAGAGCAACTTTGGCGGCAATAAGAGAGCTTGGAGAAACCATGTGGATTGCTTTTTTGAAGGCATGGGAATTTCTTCCACGAGTTTTATTCTTACTGCCAGAGCTTCATCAAGGCAATCAATAGCTTCCATTAAAGCTTCCTGAATAGATTTGCCATCGGTGACGGCTCCCTTGATGTCAACGAATTTTACCAGAAAATATCCGGTCTTATCTTTGGAGATGGTAACCGGAAACGAAAGCCTATTCATCTCCTTTATCTCAAAATATCCTTTTTGGTTATTCCCAAATCAGTAAGCATAGCCATTAGAATGCCTTCCCCAATTTCCTTGGTTCGATCTTTTACGTGGTTCGATTAAATCCAAAGAATATCGTTCCGTGACTTCCCTTCCCATGAATTTTATTGAAACAAAAGGAAATACCTCTTTCCTTGGAAAGTTTTTTTATTCTTCTCAGGAATTCATTACCATTCATAGAGAAAAGTTAATACATATTTGTGTTAATGTCGAATTAGCGCCAGGAAAATTTTCGGTATATCCTTGGGTACATTTTTGGGATTGCAAAAAATGAAATTACTGCCGACGCCGCTTGGAGAGGCAAATTCGTTAGCCCTTGAGGCTACATCAAATCACATTCGCTCGTTTTGCAAATGAACGAGTCCTTCTTTTGAACCAACATTCCATCCTATAATAATCACTTTTTTTCTATCTCTTTGCTAAAAATTGGTTGGAAAATGTGGTATTCTCTCCCATTGAATTTAAACTCGTTTATGATTGACTAAAAAAATGGGGTTTTGACTCATGCTCCGGCTTTTTTGGGGTGTCTTGTTTTTTCTTTTGGGGTTTCTCATGCTTTCCTGGCTCCCACTTTGGGCTTGTCCACATGGACCTCAGTCCCCCGCAGATTGTTTATTCTGCAAAAAAGGATTCAAGGAACTGTGCCCTCATGGGTTTGTCCTTCCTGGGGCGTATAGCACTCCTTCCCCAAAATGTCCAACATGCAATCCCCCAATCAACCAAAAGAAAAAGAAAAACCGGCTAGATCAAATCGAAGAAGCTCAAAGTGCCGCGGATAAAGGCGGGAGCGCTGCGATCGGGAGCAAATGCCCGATTCATCCGAGCGCATACGTTCCCTCATGTCGAACCTGCAACCCAAAAGGTTTGAACCAGGGAAACGCAAAAGCTCCCAGCACAACAGGATCCCCGAAATCTCAATCCTCCAGGCAACCCTCAAATACGCGAAAAGAGGGATACCTTTCAAACCGGCAAGGAAAAGTTCCTTCCCGCGATAGTTCCCTCCCCGAAAGGGAATATACGCCGGAGGAAAAGAAAAACCTCTTGCAAGCAGCGGGGGTCATGGGGGGGCTGGGGCTCCTCCTTGGCCTTGCATGGTGGTTTGGAAGCGGGAAGCCCAAAGTCGGCGGGTCCTCGATTGGAGAATCCGAGAAAAATTCGGTTTTTTCAGGGGATGCCGCTTCAAGTTCCCCCGTAAGCGTGGAAGAAAGAATCGATGGCGTTCCCACAGAAAGCTCTCAAGTGGGAGATACTAGATTCGATGTTGATGAGAGCGGACACAAATGGGAAATGGTTTACGATGGAAGCCGGTGGATAGATCGCGACAGCTACACGGAAAAACAAAGAACCGCTGCGGAGAACGAAACTTTCCAGAATCAGCAAGCGGAGAACCTCAGGACTCATAACACCGAGTTTGACCGTAACCTGGAACAACGTCGTGAAAATCTTAAGGATGACTTGAGGGAGATTCACGACCGGAACGTAAAAGAACATCGCGATTTCGTTGAGGTAATTCAGGAAATCAACCAGTCGGACAAAGCCCGTGCGGACAACGCTACCCAAACATGGGAAGCTCGGGTTAAATTCGCCGAAAATATGAAAGCGGGAGTCGAAAGCGTCGCTCTTCCCCTTATCGGCGCCGCGACTGGAGGAATCGGAGGTTTTGCGGTTCAGACTGCATACACATTCGGGTCTGAAATCGTTGGAGGAGCAACAGAAGGAATCGTAGGGTCATCCTCGCTTCAGGAGGCGGTCACCGAAGGTTTAAAGGGCGCGGGCATAGGGGCTTTAAAGGGAGGAGTTAACTTTCTTGTCGGTGAAGGAATGAATGCGGCGGGAGCGGTTGTCTCAAAAGGCGTTAGAAGCGTTCTTCACTCGATTCCCTTGCGAACATCGGGTACGATAGTTCCCCCCTCGCCAATTTTTAATGAATCACTTCCGGTAACCGATCTGAAGAAAGTTTGGGGAAATTTAAAATCCGGAAATCCCCTAATGAGGGGCGTAGATCAGGGTATGTCGAAAGTTTCGATTTCACGCGTGTTTGATGTCCTGACCGGGAGTGAAACGCCTTCCCGGGGAGCTTTTAGAACTGAAACGGCTTTTCGGAAAGCAATGGAAAACTTTAATCTCCTTAAGTCTTCCGCAAGAAATAACCCCGTTAGAGGTCAACTGATCGATTCGAAAATTGGAAATTTCGTTAATGACGAAATCTTTGGAGGAAGGGACTGAACATGGCCGGCAAGAAATCAACGGAAATATTTATTCCGTCGACTTTGGTCGGGCATCTTTTCCGCTTTCTCCGGGAACCGCCGGATAACTTGTACCCATTTCCAATTAATGACAAAAGCCCTTCCGATGCGGAAACTCGGGAGTTACTGGAGAATGGGATTTTAGACAAAACCGGAAACCTTGCCAATGATCCCCAAAAACTTTTGGCCATTATGGGGAAAGCTCGTTCCATGGCACGTTTCAAGTTCCTGGCAGAGGGGGATCTGATGGAGTATCGGGTGTTTTTCGGCAAAAATACCGGAGCTTCCGCCTCCCTAAGACAGAATGCCAAAGGATTTTTGCTTGATTCGCCCGCCCCTTCCAGGGAACTCCTTGAGGCGATCACGGATTTCTCCGGTTCCGGGATGTCCGGGGTAGTGCCTCCCCTGGGGGAAATGCCCATTTCCGTGGCTTTATGCGCACTTTCCGCGGCCGATCTTACCCGCCGGGAGCTTCTTCTTGCGCTTGGTTCGGATTCACCATGGAAACCATCCGGATTGACCCCCGAGAAGATCCTTACGCTTCTGAAACGGGATGATTTGAATTCCGGCTGGCTGCTATGGCTCCTGAAAACCGTTTTGTGGCACGAACTTTCCGCGGACCAAAGGAGCGTCGATACGGCTTTCGCCGACCTTTCGCGGATGGGATTTCTTGAAAAGCGCAATGGCGAGTATGTTCCCGGGAACCAACTTCTTGTTCTTTGCCGAAGAATGATGATCCTGAACTTTTTTTACAGGATAGATGCGGTCCGGCTTGCAGGCAATGGCGATGCTATCAGGCAGGCGTTTACGGTGGTTCAAAACGGAAACCGGGACATTCTGTACCTCGAAGCCACTGAAACAACAGTTTTTATGACCGGCCTTTCCGGAAGGGCGCTTATGTCCCTGCTGGAAAATTATCTGACGAATCCTGAGGCGATACCCGCGAGGGAACCTTTAACCGAGGGAAAAAGCGCATCTTCCTGCTCAAAATGCGGGAAACCCTTGGAAACAGATGCGGGTTTCTGTAAATTCTGTGGAGCCTCCCAAAGGAAGGATGACGAAAAACCCCGGTTCTGTTCCGGGTGCGGAGCGAACCTCAAGCCCGAGAAATCTTTCTGCAGCAAATGCGGCAAACCGGTTTCCTGAACCTAGGATTATCTGGATGATACGAATTTTACCAGATAACCAATTCGGATTCTTCGAAATCGGAAAGAGTAGATCCCATTTTATACGATGAAGGGTTATTCGGATTTCGGCGGCCGCTAAGGAAAAATCCCAGGATCAGAAACAGCTTCCAGAACTGTCGGGATATGCAGAACCAGAAGGTCGGAGGACTGCCGTATTCGTCCGCCACCCGCAATCCGAGGGCAAGCCCCCCAAGAGTGGCTCCAAGAAACCATTCTTGGAGGGAATAATATAGGACAAAAGCAGATAAGGCCCATACCCATGCAAGAATTCCTGTTGCGGCGTCATTTTTCTCCAAATTGGCAACGGTCATTAATGCCGGACCCACGGTGTGAATCGCGGTTACGATAATAACAAGCAATACCGGAAGGTCAAAAGCAAGAGTCAGGAAATGCCGGAAAAAACCCGGCTTCTGAATTCCCCAGTCCCGGGGTTTTGAAGTCAATCGCGCGTGAACCGGACCAGGAGGGTTTTTGGCTAACATTTCTTCGCGAAGAGGCAGGGGGTTGGCCATAAGATTAACAATCTCGTCGTATTTTTCTCGGGAAACTGGTTTACGAGTACGTCGCTTGGCGCCTGTTTCCACAGTTTTCTCGGATTTCCCCTCATCGGTTTCACCATCGGTCGGGGATTCTTGCGATACTTTTTGGGAGGTTTTCTCCAAAGATTTTCCACAACCGGCGCAAAATTGATCCCCGCGCTCAAACTTCTCTCCACAGGAGGGGCAAGACACGATTTCTTAAAGAGAACATAACCGTTCAGAGGAAAAGAATTCAGAAGTAAAAAATGAAAGAAAACGAAACTTCACCCCTAAATTTTATTTGGAGGTAGTTTTAGAAGACAGTTCTATTCGGTTATTATGAGGGCATTATCATCATGTTACGATAAGCGAAAAAAAGAAATTGATATTTCAAACTACTTATGTTAGAATAAGTTGTCTTCGAAAGAAGTATCCACGTAAGTTGCTCGTAATTGTGGTTCATAGCTGTGTAAGTGTGCTCTGCGTGCTTGAACAGGCGTGAGGCAGGTTGGGGTCCTTGTGTGGGTCTTTTTTCTGAGAAATTTATTCAGGAGGACTCCAATGGAGCGTGGTAGTGTTAAATGGTTTAATGAATCTAAAGGTTACGGTTTTATTACCCGGGAGAACGGCGAAAAGGACGCATTTGTTCATCATCGTTCGATTTTAGGGACTGGTTTTAAGACCCTTCAAGAAGGCCAGCAAGTTCAATTTGATGTTGAAGCCGGCCCAAAAGGTCCCCAGGCGATTAACGTAACCAAAGTATAATAAACCAAGGACGCAAAAAGTGCCCGGAAAAGGGCACTTTTTTTTTGCTCCTAAAGAGTTTATAATCGTGTTTCATTTAATGACCGTTGAAGAGTTTTTTCCGGCATTTCTAACAAGGCGTGTCGCCGTGAAGCGGAAGGATCGAATTTTGCAAGTCTCTCTTTTTAAAAAAACATTATTTTGTTAGGAGAAGTTTCCAAATGAGATTTAGTTTGATGTTGCTTTCAATTGTTTTTTTGTTTTTTAGCGGGTGTTTGACTTCCCAAGAGAAAGAAAGAAAGAAATGGGCCAAACCTCCCGAAATGAAGATCAATTTAGAAAAAAACTACTTTGCTCTTCTAAAGACAAATTTGGGTGAAATTAAAATCGAACTATTCTCTAAAGAATCTCCTAAAACGGTGAACAATTTTGTATTTCTTGCAAGCGAAAGCTTCTATGATGGCACAGTGTTTCACCGGATTATCAAAGATTTCATGATCCAAGGGGGAGATCCTTTGGGAACCGGCGAAGGAGACCCCGGGTACAGCTTTAATGATGAACTTCCCGTAAAACACTCTTACGAACCTGGAATCATTGCAATGGCCAACGCTGGCCCAAACACACAAGGCAGTCAATTTTTCATCTGCAACGGTGAGGGTGCAAAAAAGCTTGATTCAAGACCCAATTACACCCAATTTGGAAAAGTGATTGAGGGAATGGATGTGGTTTTGAAAATTTCCTCGGTGGATGTGGGTCCAAGCGTATCGGGAGAGCTTAGCAAACCCAAGGATCCACCGGTGTTACAAAAAGTTACCATTGAAGAAAAGTGAGTTTTACTTTAAAAGTGAATAACTCGAATGGTTGGAATTTTTTTAAACTTTCATTAAATACTCGCTCATGAAAAGTGGAATTGTTTTAGTTGTTTCCGCGAGCCTTTCGAACGATGACCTATGTTCTTCTCCTTTCAATTTGCACCCCGAAGAATTTTTTCTTGCGAGTTATGATTCGTTGTGTTTCCTAGGGTTCTCACGGTTTTGTTTGGTTATCCTTCACGAGCCCGACCCTGATATTTGCACAAAACTTTCGTTGGGAATTCGGGATTCAAGACTTCTTGAAGGCATGTGGAACTTGGTTGCTCTTTCCAATTCACCCGTGCGAATTATTTCTTCGCCTAAAAACCGTCCTTTAAAATCTTTGCTTGACCTAGGCGTTGAGCCATTTTCTCCGTCAGAAGTTCGGGATTTTTTATCATCTCTTTCGTCCCCAAAAAATTCCGCTTCGTTTAACCCAAAAAAGCAACCCTTGCTTACCGCTGACGATATCCGTGAAATGCACAAAATGGGAAAACTGCGATTAGAACCAGGGGCTCTCCTTACCGAATGGGCAAAAGAGGTTGCAGTTACCTTAGGAATTAGTTTGCCTGAAAAGCAAGCCAATTTTGTTCTGGCTTTTTTGAGCACTCCTACCCGTGCTTCCCTGATAGATTTATCGGAAAAAATTCACTCTTGGAGTCGCGCGAATCCAAAACTCCTTTTTGTGGTTCCATCCCCACAAATTCCCCTTTTTCGTGAACTTTTTCCGTCAATTTCTTCGCGCCTAGTGGCCCCCGCCTTTCATTGGGCGGAATCCGGAGCCTTTACCGGAGAGGTTTCGCTTGGAATGATTCAAGATGCGGGGTGTTTTGGAGCAATTATGCCGCATTCCAAGCCTTTTTTTACAAAAGAGCAGATTCTCCAAATTGCGTCGCATTGGAGCATTCTCATCGATAATTAAGCTCATAGACCTTCGGAATTCGAGCGCGTTCTCGGTCGGTGATAGAGAAGCGGTTTTTGTTTCAATTGATGACGTTGAGAAGGGGAGAGTTTCAGGATGGCTGAACGATGATTGATGAAAATACTGTAAAAGTCATAGTAGCCCAAGTAATAGAGCAAATAGCTTTAAAGGAGCGTGCTCGTTCGGGGGCTGTAACGGTTGGGATAAGCAATAGGCATATCCACCTTTGCGAAGCTGATTTAGAGTCCCTTTTCGGCACTGGGCATAAGTTGAAAACCTTTAGAGAGCTTTCACAACCGGGCCAATTTGCCGCCGAGGAATGCCTTACCGTCGCGGGGCCTAAGGGCGTTATCGAAAAAGTTCGAATCCTTGGGCCAATCCGAAAGCAAACCCAGGTGGAAATCTCGATTACAGACTCCTTTTCGTTGGGAATTCCTCCTATTGTTCGCGATTCCGGAGATGTTAAAGGAACTCCGGGATGCGTTCTTATCGGCCCCAAAGGTGCGGTAAATCTTAAGGAAGGCCTTATTGTTGCTTCCCGTCATATCCACCTTAATTCGAAGGATGCCGAAAAGTTTGGTTTGAAAGATATGGATCGAGTATCGGTGAAGAGTTTTGGGTCGAGGTCCCTGATTTTCAATAATGTTCTTGTCCGAGTCAGCGATCAGTTTGCCTTAGACTTTCACCTAGATTGCGATGAAGCCAACGCAGCATGTTTGAGGAACGGCGACAAACTTGAAATTATTGGTTAATTCAGAAAATGAATTGTTTATTTTTAGAATTTATCTTCTTAGGAGGTTTTCATGCAAGAGGCTCTCGGAATGATTGAGACAAAAGGTTTGGTGGCAATGATTGAAGCAAGCGACGCGATGGTAAAGGCGGCCAATGTGCGATTGGTCGGTTGGGAAAAAATCGGGTCGGGATTTGTCACGGCAATAGTTCGCGGGGATGTCGCCGCGGTAAAAGCCGCTACTGATGCCGGCGCGGCTGCCGCAAAAAAAATCGGAGAATTAGTATGCGTCCATGTAATTCCGCGCCCGCACACAAATCTCGACGAAGTTCTTCCGATTCGCGAAAACACAACCTCAACCAGTACGACTAAAAAATAAGCCTTTCGGAATTCTAGATGATTCTTGGGAAAACTTGCGGAACTGTTGTTTGTACCCGTAAAGATGAAAGACTTAACGGGATGAAATTTTTAATTGTCGAAGAATTAGCGGTAAATACTCAAAAACCAACCGGGAACCATCATATCGCGGTTGATGCCGTCGGCGCCGGAGCATCCGAGACGATTTTGATGGTTTCCGGAAGTTCCGCGCGCCTTACAGGCCGAACAATAAATTGTCCTGTCGATGCCGCAATTTGCGGAATCGTTGATGAAATTACCATGGACAAGTAAAAAGGAATTTGCGAACGGAGAGAAAGCTCTTCAAAGTTTGATCTTTCTCGAATAATAAATGAATAGCGCGAATTGCCGGCATGGTAAAAGTTGATTCATTTTTTTCTTGAACGGGAGATAAGCGGATATGCCGTTTTCAAAAGACGAAGTTAATCTCATCGTTTCGGAAGTTCTTAAGCATATTAATACTTTGCAATCGACCAAGGTTGCCGCGGTAGAAAGCGCCTGCGAGAACGGAATTTTTGAGAACATAGATGACGCCATTCGATCCGCCGCGGAAGCCCAAAAGAAACTTGTAACCCTTTCTCTAAGTACTAGGTCAGCTATTATCGAAAATATGCGGAAGCGGGTTTTCGGCAAAATAGAAGAACTTTCCCGACTTGGGGTTGAAGAAACAGGCTATGGACGCGTGGAAGATAAGATTCAAAAAAACACGTTGGCCGTAAAAAAAACTCCGGGAATTGAAGATCTTCAACCTGTCGCTTATTCCGGAGATCATGGGTTGACTCTCGTTGAACAAGCTCCTTACGGCGTTATCGGAGCGATTACTCCCTCAACCAACCCTTCCGAAACGGTAATTTGCAATTCGATCGGGATGATAGCCGCCGGCAATTCGGTCGTTTTTGCCCCGCATCCGGCCGCTGCTCGCGTGAGTCATTTGGCCGTTACTACTCTTCATGAAGCCATTGTCGAAGCAGGGGGCCCGCGAAACCTCGTCGTTTCAGTTTCAAAGCCAAGCATTGAATCCGCCCAAGTTCTAATGACCCATCCTGGAATCCGTCTTTTGGTGGTTACGGGCGGGCCTGCGGTCGTTGCGGCCGCCGCAAAAAGCGGCAAAAGATTTGTTGCCGCGGGGCCGGGAAACCCGCCTGCCGTTGTCGACGAGACCGCAGATCTTAAGAAAGCCGCCCGGGACATAGTCTCCGGCGCAACTTTAGATAACAACGTTTTATGCATTGCCGAAAAAGAGATTATCGTGGTTGAATCGGTTGCGGATGAATTAAAAAGGAACTTGCTAGTATCGGGCGCTTATGAAGCTACCGCTCGTGAAATCATGATGCTCGAAAAGCTGGTAATTGATCCAAAGACACACGGGCCTAACCGCAAATTTGTCGGGAAAAACGCCTCCGTGATTTTGGATGCTCGGCGGTAGATTTGGCGGTAAAAGTCGAACACGGTTACCATCATACCGCGGTTATGCATAGCAAGAATTTAGACAATTTGCATTTAATGGCAAGTCGATGCAATTGTTCCATTTTTGTAAAGAATGGGCCTAGTTACGCAGGTTTGGGGTTGGGCGGCGAAGGTTTCACAACTTTTACCATTGCCTCTCCGACCGGGGAAGGCCTTACCAGCGCACGCTCGTTTACAAGGCAGCGGCGTTGCGTTTTGGTTGATTATTTCAGAATCGTGTGAAAAATAAATTTCCCGATAAGGTTGAGGATTTAGGCATTGTTGGCTGTGGTGGCGCGGGGTTTCCCACTCACGTAAAGCTTTCCGCCAAAGATGTTACTTGTTTTATTGTGAATGCCGCGGAATGTGAGCCTTTGCTCCACAAAGATAAGGAAATCCTAAAACACCATACCGCGGATTTTTTTAAAGGTTTGGAAACCGCGATGAGTATGACCGGCGCCAAAGTAACCCATATTGCGGTGAAGGAAAAGTATTCCGAGCTCATTTCCCAATTGAAATCATTTTGCTCGAATCCAAAAATTTCGGTTTTTCCGCTCGGAGATTTTTATCCGTCGGGTGACGAGTTCGAACTTGTGTATGAAATCACTAAAAAACTAATACCTTTTGGCGGGATTCCTTTGCAAATCGGTTGCGTTGTAAATAACGTTGAGACTCTTCTCCACCTTGGCAGAGGAAAACCTTTTACCTCAAAGTTTTTAACGGTAGCAGGAGCGGTTCCAAAACCGGTTTCCATCGAAGTTCCTCTTGGAATTACCGTTCGCGAAGCTATCTCACTCTCCGGTCAAATCGATCTTTGCGACATGGCGATTATTGACGGAGGTCCGATGATGGGGAGGATAGTTTCACCTGAAAACCTAGTCACAAAAACTTGTGGAGGCCTTGTGGTTCTTCCAAAGGAACACCCGTTGATCGTAAAAATGACCCGACCGGCTCGCCGGAATCAGCTTATTGGGCGGGCAGGTTGCGATCAATGTACGGATTGCACCGAGCTTTGTCCAAGAAGGTTGCTAGGCTATCCAATTCGACCTCATAAAGCTATGCGCACAAATTTGTTTACCCGCGGGGATTCAAGCGATTATTCCCTTGAGTCTATTTTTTGTTCAGAATGCGGAGTTTGTTCGTTATTTGCATGCCCTGAAGCTCTTCCTCCGCGCGAGGTGACTATTATTGCCAAAAGATATCATCTTAGTCATGGAGCAAAACTTTCCGATTGGCAGGGCGTTCCGCAGGTTCATCCAATGCGGCCAGGTCGAAGAATCGGAATTCAAAGATTAATTAATTGCCTCGGACTAACCGAATTCGATCGCAAAGCCCCGCTAATACAGGCAAAAATTGACCCGCCACACGTGCGATTGCCCTTAAAAATGAATTTGGGGGCCCCAGCTCAACCGTCCGTAAAAGTAGGGGATGATGTTACAACCGGTCAGCTAATTGGGATTATTCCCGAACGATCTCTCGGAGCCAACTTACACGCTTCGATTAGCGGGCGGGTAGTTTCGATTGATGATGCGATAACCATAGAGGCGTAAGCAGAATGAAAATTCCATCAAGTAAAAGTGATAGTTTCCCATTTAAAGCCATTGGATTGATTGAGTTATCCAGCATTGCAATGGGTTTTTTAACCGCCGATGCGATGTTAAAGGCAGCATCGGTTGAAATTGTTCTTTCAAGAACCGTCTGTCCCGGAAAATACATCGTTCTAATTTGGGGAGATGTTGCCGCCGTAGAAGCAAGCGTTAGGGCCGGAGTTTCGGTAAGCCAAGGATATCTTGTGAACGAATTGGTCATTCCCAATATTCACCCCCAAATTTTTCCGGCAATTACCGCCACGAACCCGGTAAAAACTACCGACGCGTTGGGAGTTCTTGAAACATTTGATGTCGTGTCCACAATCTTAGCCGCTGATGCGTCCGCAAAAGCCGCGAACGTAACTCTTTGCGAAATTCGCCTCGCTATGGCCCTTGGTGGAAAGGCATTTTATTCCTTTACAGGCGACGTTGCCGCGGTAGAAGCCGCAATCGCCGCCGGAAGAGAGGTTTTGGAAAGCAACGGTCTTATCGTAAATTGGGTTGTTATTCCAAGGCCTCGTGAAGAACTTTTTGAAGAGTTTGTCTAATGCCGAAAATAATTCTTGGAGCTGATCACGGAGGTTTTTCCCATAAGGAAGAATTAAAACAGCATTTGATTTCTTCGGGATTCGTGATTGAGGACATTGGCGCTCATTCCACCGAGCCGGTTGATTATCCGGATATCGCTTTATTGGTCGGGCTTGCCGTTTCGCGAAATCCTCAAGCATTGGGGATAATCATTGATGGAGCGGGAATAGGCTCATGCATGGCCGGCAACAAAATCCCCGGGGTGCGTGCGGCCTGTTGTAACGATCTTTATACGGCCCGGAATAGCCGAGAGCATAATCACGCCAACGTTCTCACCATGGGAAGCATGGTAATCGGGATTGGCCTTATGAAGCAAATAGTCGATCTTTGGATAACCACCCAACCCGCTCCCGGTCGCCATGCGAATCGAGTCGATAAGATCATGAAAATTGAATCGGCTTTAAAAACCCTTGAATAAAAGTTAAGGTTAGCAAATTAGAAAAATTGCCCTGAGGAAATTATTATGCGAGCGATTTGTATCGTATTAGATAGCGTCGGAATTGGCGCAATGCCGGATGCCGCCGAATATGGAGATGAAGGCTCCGCGACTTTGCCCAACCTTTCAAATGCCGCGGGGGGCCTAGAACTTCCTACTTTGGAGCGGCTAGGTTTGGGAAAAATAGCGCCTATAAAAGGCGTATCCGGAGAAATCCAAGCTGAAGGTTCGCACGGAAAGATGAGGGAGCTTTCGCCGGGAAAGGATACGACCACGGGCCATTGGGAGATGATGGGGATAAAACTGGAACATGCTTTTCCCTTGTTTCCGGACGGGTTCCCGAAAGCTTGGTTGACAAAATTCGAACGCGCCATAGGCGTGGAAACATTAGGAAATTACGCCGCCTCCGGAACCGAAATAATAGCGCAGTTGGGCGATGAACATGTAAAAACGAGAAAACCGATAGTGTATACCTCGGCGGATTCGGTGTTTCAAATCGCCGCTCACGAGGAAATAATCCCCTTGGAAGAACTGTACAAGATTTGCAAAATAGCCCGTGAAATGCTTGTCCCCCCGGAAATGGGAGTTGGGAGAGTAATCGCCCGACCGTTCATAGGAACATCCGGCGGCTATAAGCGCACCGCTCACCGGCATGATTTTAGCCTTCTTCCGAGTCAAGACACTTTGCTTGATGTCCTCAATAAGGGCGGGGCGGTTACCTATGGTATCGGAAAAATTTACGATATTTTTGCCGGAAAGGGCGTAAACAAGAGCGTTTCAACGGAAGGAAACGTTGCCGGGATGAATAAAACATCCGAAGCTTTAGATCTTGTACGGGAAGGTTTCATTTTCACAAATCTCGTCGATTTCGACATGCTGTTTGGCCACCGGCGAGATGTCCTTGGCTACAAAAAAGCCCTGGAAGGATTTGACCAGTGGTTATCCGGTTTTCTTAAAAAATTAGATGAAAATGATTTGTTAATTATTACCGCCGATCATGGTTGCGACCCGACTTTTCGGGGTTCCGACCACACCAGGGAATATGTTCCCCTTTTATCGTTTAGAAAAGGTTTCCAAGGGAAAGACTTAGGAGTCCGAAACGGATTTTGGGACGTCGGAGCTTCCATTGCGGCTCATTTAAAGATCCCGTTTGATCGTGGAACTTCGTTCGTTTTCTAAGCCGGCTTTTTGCGGGCCGGAAACAAAGAGTTTTCCTGTTTGTTCGTCTCGAATCCACGTTAGTTTAGCGGGATCTTTAGAAACCGTACTTCCCTTTTACCTTCAACCGAGCGCATAATGCATACGGTTCCGTCCTTCAAAAATACTTGGTATTTTGACGCAAGAAGTTCTCCTGGGGAAGAAATTGGTTTTGAAGAAATTACTTTTAAGTCCAAAAAATCGAAGGCACATGTATAAAGATGCCGGGCCGCAGGATGACAAGGGAATCCCATTTCTATTGTTGAATCATTCTAAGCATATCGAAAATCCACGGGGAAAAACGGATTTTTCCTTAAAAACTCGAAGTCAAAAATTTTTGATAAAGTTCTTAAAAGCTCCTGAGTAATTCTGTGCTCAGGGTGAATTTGAAAACATCGTCCAAGTTCAGGTTCAATTTTTTCCAAAATTTGAGCTGTGGAAGACTTGGACTTTTGACAAAGTAAAACTCGGCTCTTAATAAGATTGCTTAAAATTCGCAAAGACGCAGGGGCTTCATTGATCGCAAGTTCCAACCACCGAATACTTCCTTCAAGATTTCCCCTAAGTTTTTCTATTTCCTCTATATTATTCATGGCCAACGCCGAATGAGGATTTAATGACAGCTCCTCTTGAAAAAATCGAACGGCATTAAAACGATTTTCATTGAAAGAAAAACCAGCCAAAGCAAGCTTTTGATAGGCTACCCCAATATTGAAGGCGACTTGGTGGAGGTTGGGGTTTTTCTTCCTAAGAATACAAAGAATTTCGAGGGCATTTTCGAATTTGCATTCATCCATTAAAGAAACGGCTTTTTCAAGAATGCCTGAATCGTCAATGTACCCTTCCATTGGAACTACCGCAAAAGGCGCGAAATCGGGAAGAAGGAAAAACGCCAAATTAAATCGGCCCTTTGAGCGTTCTAAGCAGTCATAAAAACTTTTTATTCCATCATTAACCAACGTAAATTTAATCTCGATGTCCTCTTCAAGGCAAACATTGGTTAAACGTAAAAGATCTTTCTCAAAGGGTCCAATTGGATTTTTCATTGCATTTGCGAAGTCTTTTTTTAACCGTAACTCAAAAATATTTCCTTTCTTGGAGCTTGAGAGCGGAAGCATGTTTTTGATTTGTACAAATCCCGATCAAGGGGGCGGATAAATGCTTAGGATCATCAAAAAACAATGCGATCGGGAAACTTTCAGGTCCAAAAGGAAACGAATTTTCCGAACATATGTTGGCAATCAGGGATTTTTCCAACGATTTTTCAAGATTCGATACGACATTTTTCTCAATTTCGAATTCGGATATTGCCATTTGAAGCGGCTGTATTTTCGAATTTTCTTGGGTTTCCGAGATCGAATCAACTGGCAATTTCTCATTTAGAAGGGTTTTCAAAAAATCATCGTCGAGGCGAAGCGCTCTTCCTACTTTCATTAACAGGCTGGTCTCCGCTTCTTCGATCTTTCCGTCTTCAAGTATTTTTACAAAGACTCTTCTCAAAAAGCGTTCAGGTTGAAAACTGGTGCTCACGGGGGGGAATTTACCCGCCTTTAATTCTTCGGAAACCTGGATAAACAAGCTTTGGTAAGTGTCATACGGGATTTCCAGAAAATCTCTTAGATCATGGAGAATAGCTTGTTCGCTTGAGGTAAGAATATCGTCTCCAAGAATTTCAATAAGAGCTTGCCTATAAATTTCATTTACGTCCAGAGATTTTGAATTGCGAAAAAGTTTTCGGCTTAAATCAGCGGGAAAAGTGCCATCGGATTCCAGACGTTTGAGGATTTCTTCAATAAACTTCTGAAATCGCGAGCCATCAGATTTATGGAAATGTTTTGTAAAAAATTCAAGCAAATTCTTCTTCTTAAAATTATCCGAACTGAAAAAAGAATCTTTAAGCGTTGGAAGAAAACAGGTAAGAAGGGAAAGGCTTTCAAGAAGATCTTGGTAATATGATGCAAGTGAAAGACACTCATGAAGAAGCGAAAAAAACAATTCTTCACGGTGATTTTTAGCAAGGTAAACCAGTTTTATCATGGAGTCCCGGATGAAAAATTCCAAGAAAGCCGTATTTGATCGCATTGCCGCCCATTTTTGGAATCCCGGGGAAGGGAAAAGGGTTTCGATTGCCGAAACGTGGATTTTATAAAGGTTCTCCCAGGCAACTATTCGGCGGTTCCATTGATCAAAATAGCTAACGCAAAAAATATCCTGAATTTGAAAAAGCTTCCGGACGTGACGGGAGAATTCATCAAGATCCGCATGAAATGACGCAAATTGAACGAATAGTTCAAGAAGCTCAAAATATGCGGGGAAGATTTTTCTGGAATCTTCTAAACTTAGTTGAAGGGCGACTGCAAAAGCATTTCCCACTACATCTAACTCTGATTTAGTCTTGATGGTTTTGGAAAGATCCAGAGTTTTAATTTTTTCAAGAAGGAAATTCGCTTCGGCGTCATTTTCATCAATAAGAGCTTGAAACAAATGGTTAAATTGCGGTCTAAATCGGCTTGGAAGCATTGTAAGGGCGGAAAATGGATCTAGGCGGAAAACCGAAAACATCTTCGAAACGGTTGGGTGGGAAGAAAAAAGCTCCGCTTTTTCCGTCATATTACAGGCTCAAGAATCTTTTTCAAAACTTGGTAATTTCCTTTCCAGTCCGGCTTAATGCCTTGGGGCCCCCCATCTAGGCG